>JANQPS010000548.1 GCA_028285365.1 Thermoanaerobaculia bacterium
AGCTGTTCCAATCGGCGACCGAGGAGCATCGGCGTTCGGTCGTGCGTCTCGTCGAACAGTCCGTGTCCCAGGACTCGGCGGTCCGCTCGCTCGATGTCATCGAGATCCAGCCCGAAGGTCGTGACGCCCGTGCGGTCGAAGTGTCGGCGGCACCCATCCACGACCGTGCCGGTTCGCTCCTCGGTACGGTCACGGTGCTACGCGACGTCACACGCACCCAGAAGCTGGCTGCACAGTTGACCTACCAGGCGACGCACGACTCCCTCACGGGGCTGTTCAACCGTCGCGAGTTCGAGAATCGACTCGTTGCAGTCTTCTCTGACGTTCAGCAGCAGGCGCCCGACGAGGTCAAGCGATTCCATGCGCTGTGCTACGTCGATCTCGACCAGTTCAAGGTCGTCAACGACACCTGCGGGCACATCGCGGGGGACGAGCTCCTCCGTCAGGTCGCCGCGCTATTGCGCGGGCGAATCCGCAAGAGTGACACGGTAGCCCGCCTCGGCGGAGACGAGTTCGGCATCCTGCTTCACGACTGCCCGATCGACAAGGCCGTCGAGATGGCCGACGACCTGTGCCGCACCGTCCACGAGCACCGCTTTACCTGGGACCAGCAGGTCTTCCGACTGGGAGCCAGTATCGGACTCGTCGAGATCAACGCCGAAGCCGAGCACGTCGCGGAGCTCCTGAGCGCCGCCGATGCGGCCTGCTACGCGGCCAAGGACCAGGGGCGCGGGCGGGTGCATCTGTTCAGCCGTGACGATCTGGACCTGGCCCGACGGACTGGCGAGATGCGTTGGGTCTCCGAGATCCACGCCGCGATGGAGAACGATCGGCTTCGGCTGCGATTTCAGAAGATCGTCAGCCCCAACGCCCCCGACGAACCGCCCAGCCGAATCGAAGTCCTGCTCAGCATGGTCACCGACGAAGGCGAATCGATCTCGCCCGGCGTCTTCATCCGCGCCGCGGAACGATTCAGCGCGATGGGCCGGCTCGACCGTTGGGTCGTCGATCGTGCCCTCGAAACTCTGTCGGCCTACTGGAGTGAGGACTCCTGGGGGCTCAAGCAGTGTTTCCTGAATCTCTCGGGCACCTCGATCGCCGACGACTCTTTCCTCGCGTTCCTCAAGGACGTCTTCGAGCGCCATGGGGTTCCGCCGAGCGCAGTGGTCTTCGAGATCACCGAAACTGCGGCGGTCAACAACCTGACCGAAGCCATCCGTTTCATGCAGCAGCTTCGCGACCTCGGCTGCCGATTTGCCCTCGACGACTTCGGCAGCGGAGTCTCGTCGTTCGGCTACCTCAGATCTCTGCCGGTCGACTACATCAAGATCGACGGCACCTTCGTGAGAGGCATGGCCCAAGATCCGATCGACAGGGCCATCGTCGAGTCGGTCCAGAACGTGGCGAGAGAACTGCGGATCCGCACGATCGCCGAGTCCGTCGAGTCCGTCGAGGTCCTGCATGCCCTCGACGAGATGGGCATCGACCTCGTTCAAGGCTTCTGCCTCGGTAGGCCAACTCCGATGGAACAGCTACGAGACGAGTTCGGTGGTGAGCTCGCCTATCGGTCCAGCGGCCTCGAGATCCCCGGCTCCACGGCCGGTCGCCCAACGAACTGAAGGCACGCATCCGAACGCCAGCTCTCCGCAGCCCTCACGGCGAATGGGGTGACGAGCTGCGCGACGACACCTTCTCTTCCCACCTTCGATGAGTCTCGTTCAGTTGAGCGATCCCCGTCGCTGGTCTCTCTGGTCGTGGCTGGCGCTGGTCGGCTTTGCAGCTCTCGTCTGTTTTCGGCTCGCGAGACTGATCCCCAACGTTCCCGAACCAGCGCTGTTCGTCCTAGGAGTCCTGCCGAATTTCTTCGGCGCTCCGGCCTTCAGCTTTGCTGGACTTGCGGTTCGCTATCCCCTACGGACCGAAGCTCCGGCGACCGAGCCGCAGAGTCTCCTTGCACAGGACCAGTGGTTCCTTCTGTGCCTCTTCGGGAGCCTGATCTTCTTGATTGCTGCCGAGCTCTGGCAGATCCACGGCCCCATGCTGTTCGATCCATACGACCTGTTGGCCTCGACTCTCGGAACCGTGGCAACCGGCTGGCTCTACATCTTCGCCCGACTGTCGGGCGAGCTCACCCGGGAGTCCTAATGTCCGTCGTCGGCCCGTTCCAGAACCGCACGATCTGCGGCTCCACCTCGACACAGACAGAGGCGTCGTATCCCGCCGCCACGTCGACGTCGAAGAACTGCCAGCTCTCAGGCCTTTCGTCGGGGTATTCGCTCGAGAGAAGGTGGCGGCCCGACCCTGTCGCCAATGACACGACGAACCGTCGGGACGAGAACGTCAGCCCCGTCCCGATGGCCTTGACGTACGCTTCCTTGCGCGTCCAGCCTCGGTAGAACAGCGTCGCGAGCTCCGCCTGTGAAACTCCGAGCAACAGCCGATTCTCTTCGGGAGCAAAGAAGCGCTCGGCAATCCGAGCCAACGGTCGACTCGCTCGCACCTGCTCGATGTCGCAGCCGATTCGGCCCGTGCTCGCAATGCTCAGGAGCGCCCAGTCTCCGGAGTGAGAGAGGTTGAAGCACGGTCGTCTTCCACCTCCGCTCACCTCCTCGAGGAACGGCTTGCCGTGCTCCGAAACCGAGAAGCGAAGCTCGCCGGGCTCCTGCTTACAGATCAACCCCAGGGTCCGCCTCAACCCCACGCGGGCCGCGACGAACTGACTGCGCTTGCCCGCAACGACGAGGCGTCCAGCCCGCTCGAGCTCGTCCTTGGACAGGACGTCGGAGATCTCCATCGAGTCCCGACCCGACTCGGGTCCCAATCCCGCCACCGCGGGCCGCAACCCGAGACGCACCACATCGAGGGCCCCCTCCAGAGGGGACCATTCCGACAGGTCTCTCCATGGTGTGGTTTTCACGTTCAACACGACTCCTATCCGGACTGGAGCGTCGACCCTCGAGACCAACTCGGATTTGTCGACCGTTTCCACCCGCGAGTATGATCTACGGGCTTCGTCGTTAGCGGATCACGCGCTTCGCGGCTCTTCAGCCCTTCTCTTCGTGCCCCGGCCTCCCAGTACTCTCACCTGGCGTTCCAAACCGCATTGGGATACGACTCGACCACCCGAATCACGCGTCAGGCACCAGGATTCGAATCCGCCGAGGAGTCTTTCCTGGTGCAGATCTATGGCCGTGAGCTCGGCAAGCGACACGCGATCGACCCTGAGCTCAGCGTCGGCCGAGCGCTGACCAATTCGCTCGTCCTCGATGACGACGCGGTGTCGAGGCAGCATGCGCTCTTGTTCCTGCGCAACGATCGGTGTTGGCTCACCGACCTGGGGAGCACGAACGGAACTCTCGTCAACGATGTCCCGCTGGCTGGCGAAACCCCTCTGCGACACGGCGACCTGATCACCATCGGCAGCGTCGTCTTCAAGTTCATCACCGGCAACAATGCCGAATCTCAGTACTACGAAGAGATCTACCGCCTCACGATCATCGATGGGCTGACCCAGGTCCACAATCGTCGATACCTCGAAGACTTCTTGGACCGCGAGGTGACGAGGTGCAAACGCTCCGGTGGCGCGCTCACCCTCGCCCTCTTCGACGTCGACAACTTCAAAGACCTCAACGACGAGCACGGACATCTCTTCGGTGACCGCGTCCTCAAGCACATCGTGCGCAAAGTCGAGTCGACGGTCAGACGAGAGCAGCTGCTCGCACGCTACGGCGGAGACGAATTCGCCGTCGTCCTGACCGACACAGAGATCGACGGGGCCAAGGTATTTGCCGAGAAGGTCCGTGGTCTCGTTTCGGCCGAGCCCCTCGAGACAGCTGACGGTCAGACCGTCAGGATCACGCTGAGTATCGGGCTGGCCTCGTTCCAACCCGACGTCGACTCTCTGGGGCTCGTCAGCCAGGCTGACGATGCCCTCTATCAAGCCAAGCGTGCCGGTCGGGATCGGGTGTTCTGCTTCGAAGACGGCATGCCGGTCGAAGACACCTCTGGACCAGATCCGACCTGACGACCGCGCTCGGCGAGACCGAGCGTCTTCGACCACATCACCATCCTTCGTGAACCGAGGCGACAGAGAACAGATGAGTCACGTCGAGATCTACACTGACGGAGGAGCCCGGCCCAACCCTGGACCGGGTGGTTGGGGCGTGGTGATTCTGGAGGACGGGAAAGACCCCAGAGAGCTCTCGGGCGGTGATCCCGCCACCACCAACAATCGAATGGAGCTCCAGGCTGCCATTGCGGCGCTCGAAGATGCCTCGCAGTCGTCGAGCATCGACCTGTACACCGATTCACGCTACGTCCGGCAGGGAATCACCTCTTGGCTCGCCAAGTGGCAAGCCAACGGTTGGAAGCGCGGCAGGGAGAATCGTGAAGAGGTCAAGAACGCGGACCTCTGGAAGCGACTCGCAGTCCTCGACGCCAGCCGCAACGTCACCTGGCACTGGGTGAAGGGGCACGCTGGCCATCAGTGGAACGAGCGCGCCGACGAGCTGGCGACCGCAGAGATCGAGCGTCTCGGCGTGCCGACTGGCAACGGCGAGCCAGAGTCTCCAGGTGCGCGTGAAGCCACCGATGTCGACGTCTACATCCGAGTCCGCTCCAGTTCCGGTCAGGGAAACTGGGGCCTTCTCGTCATCAGCGATGAAGGACAGGAGTTCGTCGCGTCTCCGCGACAGGAAGGCTCCGCCAACCGACTCGAGCTCCTTGCAACCCTCGAAGCCCTGCAGCTGACGAGTGATCAAGAAGCCGTCGGAATTCACGTCGGCGATTACGCTCGCCGCGGCGCCACGGAATGGATGACGGGCTGGAAGCGTCGAGGCTGGCAGACCGGGGGTGGAGATCCGGTCAAGAACGTAGACCTCTGGCGCCGCCTCGAACGCGTCCTGGGAGAACGCACGGTCTCGTGGACGAAGATCGACAACGGCTCCGCGATCGCCAAAGAACTGGCCAAACGACTCAAGACCAGCTAGAGCGTCCAGACGCCCAGTCCGCTCGCGCCGGCGCATCGCCACGAGCTCGCCAGCAGCGTCTCACCAGCATCTGGACCGTCAGGTCGCTGAGGTCGAGGACCTCACTCGCTTCAGGCTTCCGCAGAGTCTGCGAGCTCGAGGGCACGCATCAAACGGCCGAGATGTTCCTGGATACGCCGCTGATTGTCCGGTCCGAAACGAATCAGCAGCTTGGCCGTGTCAGGCAACGCTTCGAGCTCCGGATCGGCGAAGTGGTACGACAGCACCGACGCCGTGAGCTCGGGAGGCGTGTCGAGCACCGGCACTTCCCGAACGCGCGCGACGGCGCGATCGAGGGTGTTGCGAAAGCTGCCGGGATAGCCGAGCTCGCGATGGGCCTGCTCGATGAGTCCCTCGAGACGGGCGTAGAGCTTCGCGCTTCCTTCGGGATCGAGAGACACGAAGACGTCGGTGATCAAGTCGTAGCGGGCCGTGGACGCTGATGAGATCGTCAGCCCCGTCGGGGTCGGAGCTGTCTCAAACGGTTCAGCCGGCCGCATGAACGGGACGTGAACCCGCGGATCTTCGTCGTAGGCCACATTGGCCACGACTTTGACGAAGCGCCTGACCAGATCGTCCGGAACGAGCCACTCCGCGAGCTGCGGGTGAGAGGAAAGCGCAGCGATCAGAGGCCGTAAAACGGCATCGCTCAAATCCAGAGTGACGTCGCTCAGCGGGTCCGATGCGACATCGCTCGCCCGCTCAGGCCGAGGTTCCGGATCGGCTGGTGCCTGCTCTGGCTCGGACATGGGAGGCACATCGTCCGCTACGACCGGATCGCTCCCGCCGCGCCATGCCTGAAGCCCCCACAAACCAAGAAGCAAACTGACGAGAGCCACGACCAGGAGAACGACCCAGAGACCGGTTCGGCTCCCGGAGTCCGCAACCGGCTCCCTACCCGGATCACCAGGACCGGCATCGCCGCCCTCAGTCTCCTGCAAGGACTGCTCGTTCGGAAGGTCCGCGTCAACGGGTTTGATCTCGAAGTCGCGCATGCCATCTGGATCGGTCATCACCGTCCTCCCCTCTCTTGGGCATCGTCGACGACGTGGCCGACCTGCCTTCGTTTCCGCGGAGGTTCTTCGAATGGAGACCTCCTCTCGCACCCACGGACCTCAGGGGTACGACCGTGATAACGCGTCCTGGGGCCTCAAAGTTTCCCGCGAGTCCCCAGCGCCCTCTGGATCGCGCGCAGATCCGCCCCTCGACGGCCTGATCAGCCACCTCCGAGCTGCTCGGGCGATCACCAGTCAGAAGGCCGGGCCCTCCAGGGCCAGCGTCGCAACAACGAGGATCAGGCAGCCAGAAGAGCGCGATTCGGCCTCACGCCACGGAGCACGTCGATGGCCTCGGCGAGTCCGTCCAGGGTGAGCTGGTACATCGGAAAGACCTGCCGGATCAGGTGAATCGTCGGCGCGTTCCAGATCTTCTGGGGCTCCGGATTGAGCCAAACAGAATTCGGACAACGCTCCCGGATCCTGCGCAGCCACTGCAGACCGCTATCCGAGTTGTTGTGGTAGTAGTCGATAGCGCCACCGCTGTACGTGAGCTCGTAGGGGCTCATCCAGGCGTCGCCGACGAAAACCACCGACCACGTGTGGTCCAAGCGCTTGAGCACCTGGGTCGTGGTCTCTCCGCGCCAGCGCGCGATGTCGTCGTAGAGCTTCTCGTAGACGCAGTTGTGGAAGAACTTGTGCTCGAACTTCTTGAAGTGGTTCGCAGCGTGCGCTGCGCTGAACAGCCGCTCACAGAGCAAGGTGTGCGGATCCATCGACCCGCCCACGTCCATCAGCAGCAGGAGCTTGATCCGGTTGCGCTTGGGTGGGCCGAAGACGAGGTCGATGTCCCCGCCGTTACGTGCACTCTGATCGATGGTCTCGTCGAGGTCGAGCTCTTCCGGCCCATCGTCCTTGTCGAGGCGACGGAGCCTCCTCAGCGCCACGCCAATCTGTCGAGTGTCGAGCACTCGGTCCGAACGCAGGTTGCGGAACTGGCGATCGCCAGCGATCTGGACAGCCGAACGGCCACCACCCGCACCACCGATCCGGACGCCGGTCGGGTGTTCGCCACCGTGACCAAACGGTGAGGTGCCGCCGGTACCGATCCAACGATTGCCGCCGTCGTGGCGTTCGTCCTGTTCCTTCAGGAGCTCCTGAAAGCGCTCCCGAAGCTCGTCGAGGTCCAAGGCTTCCAGCTTGGCGCGATCCTCTTCGCTGATCTCGGGGAGCTTTGGGTCCAGCAGCCACTCGAGGACCTCGTCATTGATGTCGAAGTGGCGCTCGATGTCCATGAAAAAAGACGCAAAAGCCTGATCGTAGGCGTCGTAGTCGGTCTCTTTCTTGATCAGCACTGAGCGCGCTAGGTGGTAGAAGACCGTGAGATCAGCTCTTGAATGACCACCCGCCAGAGCCCGCATCAAGGTGAGCCACTCGGTGATGGTGACTCTGAGGCCATGGCCTCTCAGGTGATAGAAGAAGTCGACGAACATCCGGACTCTCCCGGTGGGGGTTCTCGGTCAGTGAACACTAGGCGACATGATTCCCGGCACGATGCCTGGCGCCTGGCGACTCGGGCAACGTAGCCACCGGGGACCATGCTATCGCCGCTAGTACCCCGAGGCACGCGCACTGCTCTCGAGTGGTTGACTCGAGTGGTTGTCTCGAGTGATTGACGCGACTCGCGTCGCGAGGCGCGCCGTCGCAAGACGGGCTCGGAGGCTCGCAAGGTGCGATCAGTTCACACGGCCGCGACGATGTGCAGCCAACGCGGACTCGAGATCGTTCTCGCGCTTCATCAAGACTCCGAGAAAGGGAATCTCCTGCTCGATCGTCTCTGCGTCGACTCCGCCGCGGCGCAACGCAGCGATCCAGTCGATCAGCTCGCTGGTGGAAGGACGCTTGCGAATCTCCGGAAGGTCACGCAGCCAGTAGAAGCGCAACAGCGTCTGGCTGAGCAATTCGGACTCCACGTCCGGGTGGTGGACCTTGATGATGTCGGCCATCGTCTCCTTGCTCGGAAACGCGATGTAGTGGAAGACGCACCGACGCAAGAAGGCGTCTGGAAGCTCTTTCTCGTTGTTCGACGTGATGACCACGATCGGACGGTGCTTGGCAGTGTGACGCTCGTTCGTCTCGTTGACCGCAAAGCTCATCCGATCGATCTCGTGCAGGAGGTCGTTCGGGAACTCCATGTCGGCCTTGTCGATCTCGTCGATCAACAAGACGACTCGCTGGTCCGAGAGAAACGACTGCCCCAGTGGACCGTACTTGATGTAGCGCCTGATGTCCGAGATGTCTCGATCATCGAAGCGCGCATCGTTGAGGCGCTGCACCGTGTCGTAGACGTAGAGACCGTCCTGGGCCTTGGTTGTCGACTTGATGTTCCAAGTGATCAGCTCCATGACCAGGCTCTCGGCGATCGCCTCGGCGAGCACAGTCTTGCCGGTCCCCGGCTCACCCCTGATCAGGAGCGGCTTTTCCAGCGCGATCGAGACGTTGACGGCATCGCGGAGCTCAGGTGTGACGAGGTATCGGTCTGTACCGTGAAAACGCTCGAAGGACATACTCAGTCACCTTTGAAAAGCAGTTAGCAAACGGGATAGGCAGCCAGACCGATCGTGTACGAGAGACAGTCTCACAGGCCTGGCTGAGGGGGAGAATCGGCAGAGCCAAGGGCAGGCGGGACGGCGCAGTGTACTACAGCGACCTCTTGCCTACACCGTGTAGCGTCCGGACTGACTCGGCTCCCCTCGACCCGACTCGCATACCGGCTCGTCTTTCCGCTTGGATGGCCAACTTGGCGAAACTCACGCGAGAACGATGCACCCCGAAACGAGCTGTTCGCTCCGCACTCTCTCGCGTACTCTCGCGTACCTTCGGTGCTCTACCGCTGGCGATCTACCTCTGGCCGCCCCATCCGGGAGGCAGAAACTCTGGAGCCGGAGGCCGGCTCGCGTTAGCCTTGCGCTGCCCCGCGACTCTTGTCGACCTTCGAGAGTCGGACTGAGGACACCAGCGATCTCGCATCCCACTCCACGGCACCCAAAGGACGACGATGAGCTCCACCGATTCCGCATCTCGCCTGGCTCACCTGCTTCGCTCTGCGCAGAAGGTCGTCGCCTTCACTGGAGCGGGAATCAGCACCGAATCCGGGATTCCGGACTTCCGCAGTCCTGGCGGGATCTGGACCAAGATCAAGCCGATCGACTTCTCGGACTTCATCTCCTCGGAAGAGTGGCGACGCGAAACGTGGCGACGAAAGATCGCCAGCGGCGACACATTCAGTGGGGCCGCGCCCAACGCGGGGCACCTCGCTCTCAAGCGACTCTACGATGTGGGTCTGCTGACGGCCATCGTCACGCAGAACGTCGACGGGCTACACCAGGCCTCAGGGATTCCCGACGATGTCGTCGTAGAGCTCCACGGCAACGCCAACTACGCCAGCTGCTTGAGCTGTGACAAGCGCTTCGAGCTCGACACGATCCTGGAGGCTTTTCGCGAAGACGAGTCGCTACCCGTGTGTGACACCTGCGGTGGAATCGTCAAGACGGCCACGATCTCGTTCGGCCAGCCGATGCCCGTCGAGCCGATGCGAGACGCCGAGAGATTCACCGACGACTGCGATCTCTATCTCGTGTTGGGGTCCTCTCTCGTCGTCTACCCCGCTGCTGGCTTCCCGGTCTTGGCCAAAGAGAGGGGCGCCGCCCTGGCCATCATCAACCGCGAGCCGACCCAGTTGGACGAGATAGCCGATCTGGTCATCAACGACGAGCTCGGTCCCACCCTCTCGCGCGCCGTCGACGCACTCGGGACCGGGGCAAATTAGACGACACGCTGGCCCCGCGACTCGACACGAAACTGGCCACCCGAAAGAGCCGAACTGCTCACAGAGTGACCGGGATAAAGGCGATCCTGCGCTGCCAGGTCACCAAACTCGTCCAGTCTCTAACCTTCTCGCCGCTCCACGCCTCGCGGTCTCGCGCCGATCGCTCCCGCTCGGCGCAACCCGATGCTAGAATTCCGCGCTCCCGCCTTCCGGCACCCCTCGATATCCCTCGGTCGCATACAGAACACGGAGAAGCTCGATGTCGGACCCTCACGACCTCACTGTAACCAGCTCGCCCGACGGGCCTCCTGCCCCGACTACGGGCGAGGCTGAGACAACGAGCCCCACGGAACCGACAGAGGCTTCGCCAGCGGCAGAGCCAGAGGCTCCAGTCGCAGCGGACTCCGCCGACGCGTCACCGAGCGAGTCCACTGAAGCTGCAGCGGAATCGCCCGAATCGAGCCAGCCCGACGACACCTCCGCGCACTCGAGCGACGACGAAGCTCAGGAAGCCAGTGCGCAGGCCGAGTCGACTGAGACCGCCTCGGACGAGACGCAGTCTGCGAACGAAGAGTCGACCGCGACCGAAGACCTGCCGACTCCGGAATCCGAGACCGCAGCGGCCGAGGCCGGTTCAGAGCCAAGCGCCGCTGAAGCGACAGCTGAGCCCGTCGAGGCT
>JANQPS010000058.1 GCA_028285365.1 Thermoanaerobaculia bacterium
TTGAGGAATGCATACGCCGCCTCGGCGTCACCGGCGAAGCCGGAGAACAGCTCCCGCCGCGCCTCCTGGCTGGCTTCAGCCATGCTCGGGCCATCCCCCACACTGCCGCCGAAGCCACGAAAGTCGATCGACAGGACCTTGAAACCCGCCTTGGCCAGCTCATCTCCGAGCTCGCCGTACATCGCACGGCTGCTGTTGCACTGATGAAACAACAGGATGCCCGGTCCATCGTCGTTGGCCCAGAGGCTTCCGGCAAGCTGGTGGCCGTCCTGACTGGACAGCTGCACGTCCTTGGCGCTCGCCCCGACGCCCGCTGTCGTCGTCAGAACGAGCAGCGCCATCATTGCGAGACGTCCAAGGCGGCGAAAGAACAGGCCAGAAAGACACTGCGTAGACGATTCGTGGCTGGCACTCATCATCGATTTCCTCATCATCGATTTCCTCCTGGAGTCGATGTGACAACGTCGCCCAGTCGGTACTGAGCCCTGTCATGGGTGGTCAGCTGCATGCTACCAACCCACCTCGGTTCTTGTTCACCCGCAGGTGCCGAGGATCGAACGGACACGCCGTGCGAAGGCCACCCCCGCGATCGTCAGAGCTCCGTCTGGTACGAGACCTCGATCGCCTCGTCGATCTGAGTCGCCACGTCGTCACCGAGGCCCTTGCGACGCGCGTACTGACGACCAAACGACACCGGGTAGCGCTCGTCCCACTGATCGGGCTGCCACAAGCCTGAGCGGCGAAACGCCTTCGCACAGTGGAAATAGGCGGTCTGAACGTGACCGCGGATGGCCAGCAGCGCAGCGTCACCGCGGGCGCTCAGCTGATCGAGCACTGTCGGCTCGACCGTGAGCTCGCACCGGCACTGGACCCGAAGTGTCTCCTCGGTACCAGGTATGAGGAAGATGAGGCCGGCGTGAGGGTTGCCGAGCAGGTTCTCCAATCCGAACAAGAGCTTGTTGCCCTTGCGATCAGGAATCAGCAGAGTCTTCTCGTCGACCACCTTCACGAAACCTGCAGGGTCTCCTTTGGGCGACACCGACGGCAGACCGTGCTCATCGACCGTTGAGAGCAGGAGCATGGGCGAACGTTCGATGAACCCTCGCGCCTGCTCATCGAGGTGGTCGTAGACCTTCTCACGCGTCGCGTCGTGAGGCTCGCCAAACACCTCGCGCAGCTCCTCGTGCGTCGTGATCAAGCGTTCCGTGTTCTCGGCCATAGAGTCGTCTCCTCAAAGAGGCTTCGCAGGAGCCGACAGGCTAGCAGTCACGAGCGCCGATCCACCTGAGCTATCCGAGCTGTTTGTACCAGGCTCCCACGGCCGTCTGAAAGTAGGCGGGGTTGAAGAGCGTCCATTCTCCCAGTTCGCCAGGTAGCGCAAATCCTTCGGTCGCCTCGGCCGCAGTCTTGCCGGCCTCGTGCCCGCGCCTCGCCAACTCCTCGATGGCGTCGAGGACCTTGGCATATGCCTGGAGCTCGTCCGCACTCGGGATGGGACCGTGTCCTGGTACGACCGAACTAGCGCCAACTTCCAACAGCTTGGCAACGGTCGGCTTGAGCTCCATCGGTCGGGCGTCCATGTAGTTGGGAAACAGTCGATTCCACACCAGATCTCCGGCGAAGAGAACACTGCTGGAATCGCCGGTCGCGAGCGCCACGAGGTCACTCGCCGTGTGCCCGGAGTGAGCACTGAGTGTGACACTGCTGCCACCGAGATCGACCTCTGCAGACTCGCCAGCGGCGACGACCTGAGCCCCCTCCAGCGCCTCCTTGGCAGCGCCGAGCTGGCCAGACGAGATCGCGTCGCGAATGCTGTCAGTGAGCCACACCCGAAGACCATCGGGCGCACTCTGGGCAAACGTCCCGATGCCACCAACGTGATCGCCATGATGATGGCTCAGCACGAGGTCCGTTGGTGCTCGACCGGTGAGTTCTCTGGTCTGGTTGATGACCCACTCGGCCCCACTGGCGCGGGCATAGCTGTCGAACGCCAGGACGCGCTCCTCGCCGGCGACAATGCCACCGTTGCACAACGTATCGAAGCCGCCTTCCAGTGGCTTGGAGAGGACGGCCCACACGCCGGGCGCTACGTTGACCACGCTGGCAGACTTGCTGTCAGCCAGGACTTCCTGCAGCGACCAGGCGGTGCCCGCCCAGCGGCTCCCGACCAACGCTGCAGACGCGGCGAGGAACTGGCGGCGCGAGAGGCGGAGCTCGGGTGTCGGGGTGGTCACCTGGGTGTCTTTCGTCAGATTGGTCACGGTTCGCTCTCCTCAAAGTGGCTGTCAGGGGTCAGACTGGCAACTGGTCAAGCTGCTGGATGGAATCTGCTGTTGGAGGACGGCCGGCCCTTGCGACGCCGACCGTTGCCTCTACCAAGGCCCCTCTACTGCGTGGTCGCTTTCCCATCCAGTCCACGATTGCGGAGCAGCGGCCCCGTACTCGGCTCGCGCCCACGAAAGCCGATGTAGGCATCCATCGCCGGACGACTGTTCCCCGCCGAGTACACCCACTCGTAGATCTTGCGCGCCAGCGTGGGATCGTAGATGTCTCCCGCTTCCTCGAAGGCAGAAAAGCCGTCGTTGTCGAGCACTCCGGCCCACATGTAGGTGTAGTAGCCGCTTGCGTAGAGCTCACCAGAGAATGCGTGCAGGAAGTGTGGAGAACGGTGTCGCATCTCGATGGCCTGGGGCTTGCCGGCCTGTGACAAGACAGCGTCCTCGAAGGCGTTGACGTCGAGTACCCCGAGCTCCTCGGAGTCGGTGATGCGATGAAAGGCCAGGTCGACGAGAGCCGACGCCACGTACTCGACGTTGTCGAAACCAGACTTTGCGTTGGCCGCAGCCCGAAGGCGCTCGAGCAGAGCGGGCGGCATCGATTCACCGGTCTCGTGGTGGAGTGCAAACTCCTGAATCACTGCGGGTTGGCGCATCCAATGCTCGTAGATCTGGGCCGGGAACTCGACGAAGTCGAAGTCCACTGCCGTGCCCGAGAGCGACGGGAACGTCACGTTGGACAGCAGACCGTGAAGGGCGTGACCGAACTCGTGAAAGATGACCTCGGCCTCACGCAGCGTGATCAGAGCGGGTTCACCGGGGGCCGGCTTGTTGTAGTTGCAGTTGTTCATGATGAGCGGCGTGACTGTGCCGTCGAGCTTGTGCTGTGTACGCAGCGCGCTCATCCAGGCACCCGACCGCTTGCCTTGCCGTGCGAAGTAGTCGCCGTAGAACAGGCCGACGTGATCCCCGACTTCGTTCTTCATCTCCCACACCCGGACGTCCGGGTGGTAGGTCTGGATGTCGTCGCGAGCGCTGAAACTGACACCGAAGAGCCGCTCGGCCACGGCAAACTGGGCTTTCAGCACATTGTCCAGAGAGAGGTAGGCCTTCACCTCGTCTTCGTCGAGCTCGTAGAGCGCAGCGCGAACCTTCTCCGCGTAGTACCACCAGTCCCATTCGCGCAACTCGTGCGTGGCACCCTCCTTACGCATGACGTCGCGAATCTCGTTGGCTTCCGCCTCCGCCTTGGCCAGCGCGCCGGCCCAGACCTCGTCGAGCAGGTCTTGTGCCGACTGGGCGGTTCCAGCCATCGTGTTGGCCGTCCGAAACGCGGCAAAGTCCTCGTAACCGAGGAGCCGGGCACGCTCCAGACGAAGCTGGAGAATGTTGCGAATGTTCACCTCGTTGTCGAACTCGTCGTCGTTGTCGGCACGGTTCGTCCAACCCTTGAACAGCTTCTCGCGCAAGTCGCGCCGCGTGCTGAAAGTCATGAAGGGCTCGAAAGAGGATCGCGCCAGCGTGATGACGTGTTTTCCCTCCAACCCTCGTTCGGTGGCGGCCTGTGCCGCCGCGCTGATCGCGAATTCGGGAAGGCCTGCTCGGTCCGACTCGGTCTCCAGCACCAGGGTGAAACCTTCGGCACTCTTCTGGACGTTCTGGCTGAACGACGTGTAGAGGCCAGCGAGCTCTTCCGAGATCTCCGCTAGGCGCTTGCGGTCACCACCCTCTAGTCTGGCCCCACCGCGCACGAAGTTCGTGTGGGTGCGCTCCAGGACCCTGGCCTGCTCGGCCTCGAGGTCGAGAGAAGCACGCTGCTCGAAGAGCGAGTCGATGCGAGCGAAGAGCTTGGCGTCGAGGACGATCGCGGCTCGATGAGCTGCGAGACGAGGTGACATTCGGCTCTGGATCTCCCGCAAGTCGTCGTTGGTTGCCGACGACGTGAGCGCGCCAAACGTGCGCTGGACTCGCGCGAGGTCTTGTCCCGCCAGCTCGAGCGCGGCGATCGTGTTCTCGAAACTCGGTGCGCTCGTGTTCGACGTGATGGCGTCGATCTCTGATCGATGTTGCTCCATGGCCCGTTCGAAGGCGGGCTCGAAATGTTCGGTTTCGATGAGGTCGAAGGGCGGACTGCCGAAGGGCGTTTCCCACTCCTGCAGGAGCGGATTGTCCGACGAGTCCGCGTTCGATGTGAAGGGGAGCATCGCGAGCAGGGCGATCGCGAAGAAGCAGATCACAGCACTTCCGGCCATTCTGTTGATCGCCATGGTGCCTCCTTTCGAGTGTTGCCGTGGTCGAGGGTCGGCGGCAGGCTTGGGTGACCAAGAACCGCAGTGCCATCGTTGGTCGTGAATCGTCAGGGGGACGTCGGGTTCGGGCGTTTCCGCCACACCTCGAGTTCGACGTGCGTGACTCTTGCGCGTTGGGCTCGGCGACGCCGTTCGGCGGGGGTTGGCCTGTTCACCGGTGCGCAGAATCCGCGTCGGAGAATCGATGGCCTGATGGTAGCCCAAACGGCGTGGATAATTGAGCCCGCTGGCGCACTCAACAACGAAGCGCTGCTTTCTGTTCCCGTCCTCCTATCGCACCCGATGTACCGGCGTCACGAGCGGTTTCCTGACGGCTTGCGCCGCTTGGAGCCAGCTCGAGGTCCGGGACCACTTCTGCCACACTCGAAAAGGGCTGTGGTCGACCCGCAACCGAAGTCAGATGCGACCAGAGACCGCCAGGAACTGAACTACGATGTCCAAGTCCCGGTGTCTGAATCACGGTGGCATCAACCCGTCAGATCCCGCTCACACCTCGTCGATCACGGCTCGCTCTCTGTGAGAAAACTGTCTGGATCGGCTTCGAAGGTGGTGACGCAGCCAGGTGTCGCAAAGGCATAGACCTTGTTCTCGTGAACCGCGATCAGTGACGGATCAATC
>JANQPS010000567.1 GCA_028285365.1 Thermoanaerobaculia bacterium
GGCCTCGACAGCGCTCGTCAGTCCATCCTTCTCATCCAGCTCGGCAAGGTCTTCCAGCGTCAGAACCGACACCCCGAAGCCCGCAAACTCTTCGAGGAGATGCTGCCGCGACTCGAGGAGGCCGGCGGCCAGGCTCTCATCGCCACCTGCCACTACCACCTCGGCAACATCTCTCTTCACGAGAACGACCTGAGCGCTGCCCTCGACCACCACCAGCGTGGCCTCAAGATTCGGCGTGAGCACCAGCAGCCTTTCATGACCGGGCAGTCGCTCACGGCGCTCGGTGCCATCAACATCGCGCTCGGCAACTACACCCGAGCCCTCACGCTCTTCGATCAGGCGGAAGAGGTCCTACAGGAATCCGGCCCGACCGACATCAGCTTCACGCTTCTCGGGAAAGGTCGGGCGTATTCGCGTCTCGGCGACCTACAGTCCGCGTCGGCCAACCTGAGGCGGGCGCTCGAGCTGCGCGAAGGATCCGACGACCAGACCGGCGAAGCCCTGGCCCGGCTCGCCGCCGCCGAGAACCACCTCCAGCTGAACAAGATCGAGCAGGCCCTGCGAGAGATCCGTAAGACACACTTCAAGCTGTCGATCCTCGAAGCCGCCAAGTACGTCGCCGACGCCGAGCGGATCCTCGGTCAGATCCATCTCAAGCAGCGTCAGTATCAGCTCGCGGCAGAACAGTTTCAGAGTGCCTTCGACCGCCACCGTCAGAGCGGCGATCTGCTGTCGGCAACCATCGACCGGGGCTATCTGCTCGAAGCGCATATGGCGCTCTCGAACGTGCCTGAAGTTTCGAGACTGACCGCCGAGCTGTCGGCGATCCTCAACGAGATCCAGTATCCCGAGAGTGGCGAGTCTCTCGATCTGCGCCTGCACATGGCTCTGGAGTGGCTGGCCATGAAAGGCATTTCGGCAGGGGATCCCCTCCCGCCGCTCGAGCGCGCCTATCGCGCCCTGTGCCGTAAGACCGAGCTGCTCGACAGCAGCCTGCGCCACCGTTTCCTCCAGCAGATTCCCGATCACCGAGCCCTCATCCAGGCCGCTACGAGGCACGGGCTGCCAGCGCACTCGTTGATGGACTGAGAGCCGACGACGGGACGGGTCCTATTCGATGGGGCGCTCCTCGAAGAAGCCCTCGAGACGCTTGGCCTCTCCACCAGGAGACCAGACGACCACGGCTCGCACCGGCTCGTCCGAGAGCACGATGTGCTCGACCGATTCCCCGTCCCGAACGATGCCGACCATGCCCGGCTCGAGGATGTTCGAAGCCCCGTTGATCTTGTGGTCCATACGACCAGAGAGCACATAGATCAGCTCCGTGGAGCCATGGAGGTGGGACTGACCCCGTGACTTCCCCGGAAAGGTGATCTCGGCGATTTCGACCTCGCCGCTGCCGAGGTTCGAAGCCTCGATCAGCATCTTGATCTGGAACCCGCCTTGACCGACGAGCAGCCGAGTCCCCGAGCTGGCCATCACTTCAGGGGACTGACCCTGGCTCGACTGGGCGAGTGCAGCCTGCGTCGATCCGACAGTCGACGACACCAACACGACACCGAGCAACGCCATCGTCCGACTGGCTGCGGCGAGCCTCGAAAGCATGCTCCGATTCTTGGACACGATCACCGACGCACCTCCTCGTTCCATCTGGCTCATACGATCTTTGCTCATACGATCTGCCTCGTACCAAGCCTGGCTCGTACGAATCCCTCGTACCAAACTGTGGGTTATCAGAACCTGCTACGGAAATCCCCAGCACAAGTTGTCACAAGTCGGCTCGAGGCGGAGCCAGGCGTCGGCTCACTGGTCGAGGAAACGCTCGAAGCGGGCGCGCTCCTCCGCCGTCATCTCCTCGAAACCGAGCAGGTAGCCCTCGCCTGCCTCCGGCAGCGGCACCACGATGCGCGTGAGCGCCTCTTCTAGAGCCAGACAGTCCATGCTGACCAGAACCAGCGCCGCCCAGGCGATTAAATGCCCTTTGCGATAAATCGGCATGACGATGAGTTGATCGTTCACATGGCTGACGGCGCCTTCGCAGCTATAGGGGTCATTTAACAGAAAGACGTCGCCTTCTTCGATGTCGCCGTCATAGCCTCGGAGAAATCCGTCAATAAACGAACCAAATTGCCCGACAATCATTTTGCCGTTGCGCTCGGCGATTAAGGGAAAGGCGTCGCCTTGTTCGCGAATCCCCGGCGACAGCGCGGTGCGGAATAGCGTTGCGTCCATCTCCACGCGCGCGTTGCGAAGCGCGTTT
>JANQPS010000576.1 GCA_028285365.1 Thermoanaerobaculia bacterium
CGCCGCGCTTTCTCTTCGGCAAATCCAGGACCGTTGAAGAACCCCATGTCCAGCCACGTATCGGTGTACACGTAGTCTGCCGTTGCGACGGCCGCCCGCACGTCGTCGGTCTCCTCCAGCAGGCCTTGACTCGACAGTCGTGCGCGAGATTCTTCGTCGATACCGCTCTCGTCGCGCAGAGGGCAGACCAGAGTGAGGTGCACGCCGAGTGCGCAGCTGATCGACACGAGCGAGTTCACGACGTTGTTGTAGGCGCCGACATACGTGAGTCTTGCGCCGTCGATCTGGCCGTCTCGATCTTCGGAAATGGTGAGCATGTCCGCAAGCGCCTGACACGGGTGGTAGAGATTGCAGCAGCCGTTGATCACCGGAACGCTAGCGGCCTTCTCCATCTCCAGCAGGTCTTGATTGTCCTTCAGGCGGGCCATGATCAAGGCCGCGTTGCGGCTCAGGTACCGAGTCTCGAAGCTGATCTTGCTGAGTGTGAAGTTGGTGGCGCGCCAGTCGAGGTTGATCGCGTGTCCACCGAGCTCGGTCATCCCGGCCTCGAAAGACACTCGCGTTCTCGTCGACGTCTTCTGAAACAGCATGACGAGCGTGTTGCCCTGCATGTGGCCCTGGTACTCCCACCGATGGTGCTTGACCTTGCGCGCCAGCTCCAGAACTCCTCTGACGTCTTCGTCCGTCCAGAACTTCCAGTCGATCAGATGCTTCGGCTTGCCCAACATGTGGAGCTCCTGTGTCCTCTCTCGAGGACAGCACAATCATTTAGGGTGAGGCAATTAAGTGGAGGCAATCAGGGTGAGGCAGTTGAGGTGGGGCAATTGAGATGGGCCAATCGAGATGGGCCATTCGAGATGGGATGGAGTTCGTCAAAGCGCACGGCAACGGCGAAGCTACCAGGACTGCGCCACGAGAACCACGACCCTGCCCGCGACCGTTGCCAGAACGCTTGCGAGGGCAAAAGCCGCCGCGTAGCTCACCGCGGGTTCGTTACTGTCGGCCGCTGCTCGGACCTGGTTCAAGGCAGCGGATGACGTCAATCCACCGCCTACAGATCCCCAGGCATCCAGGGACCGGATCCCCAGAACTCTCCGCCCGACGAACAGGCCGGCCAGCACCGAGGCCAGCAGTGCCACTGCAGCCACGGTGAACGTCTCCCAGAGAGACGACCTCATACCACTCCACTGGCTACCGCCGGCAGCAACGCCGGTCTCGGCGATGAACAGCAAGATCCCGAGATCTCGCACGAGCTGGCGAGCCGGCACCGGAACGTGAGCACTCAGGGGTCCGATCCGGCGGTACCGCCCGAGAACGACGCCGACTGCCAGCAGTCCCACCGCGGAACCGACATGAACCTCGGAGTCAGCCAGTGGGAAGCGCAGCTCTCCAAGCAGCAATCCCAGCAGGATTCCTCCTGCGTAGACCGCGATATCCGTTTCTTGGCTCGAGCGTTCGAATCGGCCCAGATGGTTTGCAGCCTGGCGGACATCAGCCCGGTGACCGGTCACGGAAACGACATCGTCCCGCTCGAGACGCAGATCGGCCTCCGGCTCGAGTGCCACGCCGCGTCGTTCGACCTCGACGACGAGACACCCGAACCGCCTCACGAGGTCGAGCTCGCGAAGACTGTGCCCAACCACCGTGTTGGCTGTGACGACGACAGCGCGCGGCGACGGCACCCGTCTCCGCATCTCATCGTCGTACACCTCGGGTCCGACGATCTCCTCGAACACTCTGAGCTCGTCGAGGCGTCCCTTGACCATCAGGTGATCTTGGGCCTCGAGACGGGTGCCGGCGTTGGGTATCAGGAAGTGTTGACCGCGATGGAGATTCACCACGACGCAGCCGGTGCGCTCTCCCAATCTCAGCTCCCCGACCGTACGGCCGCTGACTTCGTCGCTGGTCACCTCGAAGACGCGCCTCAACTCGGGCCCGATCGCTCTTCCCGCTTCGTCATCGTCCTCCACCTCATCCAGGTCAGTGAGGTCCTCTCCCATCAGCCTGGGGAGTCCCTGCACCAGGGCCACGATCCCGATCAGACCCAGCGGGTAGGTCATGGCAAATGCGACAGCCAGCAGAGTCGCATCGTTGGCCACCTCCCTGGCAGCAGC
>JANQPS010000577.1 GCA_028285365.1 Thermoanaerobaculia bacterium
ATCGCATCTTCGAGCTCGAAGCCGACGCCCAGGTGCAGCACAACGGCACGATCTCCGAGGTTATTCATCCCGTCGGCGGCCCGATGCTCCAGCCTCGTCCGCCAGTCGAGTTCGAGGAGACACCGTCGTCCGTCGATCGCCTCGCTCCGGGTCTCGGCGAGCACAGCGTCGAGGTGCTGCGCGAGATCGGTATCCGCGATACCAGGATTCAAGAGCTCGAACAGCTCGGCGTGTTGGGTTAGGTCCCACGTCAGAGGAATGCGCCGATGCACGGGGGCGTGCAGACCCGACGTAGACTCGGCCTGACCAGAATCACCTGCGGATGCCAACACCAAAGGCCACGGAGAACCGATGACACAGCACCACACGACCCGGTTTCTCACCGGTTTGATCGCGCTCTGCCTGATCGCGTCGCCTTTGCCACTCGCTGCCAGCAAGGCGGCCGACTCGGTCGATCTCTCGCCGTCGACATGGCAGGCGGACTACGACGCCTTCATGGCACAACAGCTCGTCGATCGCGAGCGCGCCGGCGTCGCGACCGGCAAGAACGGTGCGGTCACGGTCGCCTACAACGCCCTGGCAGCCCGCGCGGGCCTCGAAGCCCTCAAGCAGGGTGGCAACGCGATCGACGCCTTGCTCACGACAGCACTCGCGCAGGTGGTGCTGACCGCTGGCGCCCCGATCAGCTACTTCGGTACCATGTCGCTGGTCTACTACGACGCCGAATCCGAGACCGTCCACACCATGGACGCCGCCTGGAACACGCTGCTCGAAGAAACCGAGCCCATGTCGATTCCGGGTGGTCTCAACATGAGCACCCCGGAGGGTCTGCGCGGTCGGGATCCCAGCGGGCGCACCGCCCTGGTCGGCGGCTTCATGAAAGGCGTCGGGGCCGCTCACGAGCGCTTCGGCAAGCTGCCTTTTGCGCAGCTCTTCGCACCGTCGATCCACATCGCCGAGGACGGCTTCCCCATCTCGGAAAAGATGGCGGGCTACTGGGACATGCGGGCGGAAGACCTCGCGCGTCTTCCCGAGACCAGTGCAACGCTGCTCAAGCCAGGCGCAAAACCCTACGTCGCGGGAGACGTTCTCAGGCAGCCAGCCCTGGCCAAGACGCTGCGCGCGGTCGCCGAGCAGGGCGCGGACTACATGTACACGGGTCCGTGGGCCAAGCAACTGGTCGACGCGGTGCGGGCGGACGGCGGCAAGATGACTCTCGAGGACCTGGAGCGCTACGACGTCCTGTGGCGCGAGCCGATCATCGGCAAGCTCGGCAACGGCTGGGAGATCGCTACCAATCCACCTCCCAACACAGGTGGCGTCGCCATGATCGAAGCACAGCAGCTGGCGATCGCCTCGGGGATGTTCGAGGACGGCCACTGGACCAAGTCGGGCACGGCTCTGCGCAAGGCACTGGACATCACCCAGCTCTACGTCATCGACTTCCTGCCCAACGCCGCCCGCACCCAGATGTTTCCTGGAGTGGACTTCAGCGCGACCAGCCGAATCACTCTCGAGAACGCCAAGACACTCTGGCAGCACGCAGCATCGGGGAAACGACTCGTCCAGTTCGAAGAGGCACCCAAGCACTCCGATGACGTCGTCGTCATCGACAAAGACGGCAATATTGCGGCGATCACCCAGAGCATCAACTGCGTTCTGTGGGGCAAGACCGCGATCGTCGTCGACGGCGTGACCATCGGCGACCCCGCTTCGTTCCAGCAGATGCAGATCGCGCGGGCCGGTCCGGGCAACCGTCTGGATTCACCGACCGAGACCGGCATCCTGTTCAAGGACGGCGAGCCCGTCCTGGGCTTCGCTTCGATGGGCTCGGGACTGCACTACCGGGCATTCCAGGGCCTCGCCAACGTCATCCACTTCGGCATGACCGTCGACGAGGCGATCGACAGTCCGGACTTCTTCTCGCCTACCCAGACAGCCGTCATGGGCCGCGTCAAAGCCACCTTCCCCGAAGCGGGGTACAGCAAAGAAGTCCTCGACGAGATGGGCTACAGCTACGTCGAGATCGACCCCAAAGAGGCACGTTTTGGCGGTGAAGGTATCTGGGTCGCCATCAGCCGCGACCCCGAGACCGGCGAGCTCCGCGCTGCGTCGCACAACCGCAACAACAGCGCCGCGGTCGCCTTCTAGGTACATCTCGAGCTGCGTCGGACGCCGCGGCGTGAGCTTGGCGACGCTATCGTCCGGGCTCGTTGTAGCTCATGATGTGCTCAGAGGTCGTGCCGGCGGCTGAGCAGAGTCACAAGTGCCAAGTCACAAGTGCCAAGGCGAAGCGCACCGGTCAAAGTGACTTCAGGTCGACTTGAGGCTGCGGACACTCCACCGCGCCTCCTGATCTCTAGTCATGTCTCCGACCCATTGATGAGGCTGCTGCCAGCCTTTGCCCCGTCCGGCTTGTGCCAGTCCGCGATCGCAGCCGAGTCGAGCGACCCGACCCGACCAAAGACATTGTCATCCTGACCGGAGGCCGCAGGCGTTTCCCAGACGCAGCCCACCGCTCGAGCGGCCGGAGGGAAGGACCCTCGACCAGCCTGCGGGTTGCTAACGCATCGACGTCGCTGCGGAGCACCTCCAAGAACGCTGAAGCGTTCCGAGGAACACAAGCACTATCCCCGCTCGATCCAGCTGAGATCAGGCCGCTGCTCCTGCCACGACGTCGCGCTCTCATACGCGCGACCGAGACGCGCGATCGTGCTCTCATCGAACGAGCCACCGTAGATCATGAGCCCGATCGGCAGACCTGTTTCTGTGAAGCCGCAGGGCACACTGAGCCCACACAGGTCCAGGATGTTGCCGATCGACGTGTTGCGAAGGTAGAGCAGGTTGGCAGTGCGATAAGCCTCAGCGCTCACCTGGAGATCCGCGATCGGTACCGAAGCACGTGCCGTCGTCGGACAGAGCAGCGCGTCGTAGGCCGACATCTCCAAGCGAGCCTCGGCACGCAGCCGCTGCCAGGACTTCACCGTTTCGAGGTACTCCTCCGCGGTCACGTCTTTGCCGAGAATGATGCGCCCTCCGACAACCGGGTCGAGGGCGTCGAGGTGACCGTCGACCAGTCGACGATTCAACGTGTACGCCTCGGCCGCAATCACCAGGCCTCTCGGATTGAGCTCCAACGCTTTGCGCACCGTGTCGAGCTCGATGCGCTCAACGACGGCACCGAGTCCTTCGAACACTTCGGCGCTCTCGTGAATCGCGGTGGCGATCTCACGACTGGCTTCATCGAAGAAGACGTTCTCGACGAGGCCGATGCGCACGCCGGAGAGATCCGCGTCCGCGTGCTTCGCCAGGTCAACTCCCAACGTCGTCGCCTGACGTCCCCAGGTGGTGGGGTCCTCGTCGTCGGGTCCCGAGATGGCATCACACAAGAGCGCGGCGTCTTCTACCGACCGCGCCAGAGGTCCCACTGAGTCGAGGCTCCAACTCAGCGGATGAACCCCTGCTCGACTGACTCGGCCGACGGTCGTCTTGAGACCAACGAGGCCACACAGAGCCGCAGGAATGCGAACCGAGCCTCCAGTGTCGGTACCGAGCGCGATGGGCGCCATCCCGGAAGCGACCGCCACCGCCGAGCCGCTGCTCGAGCCACCGGCCACGGAGGGCTCTTGTCGCCAGGGATTCCTGGGAGTCCCCACGTCGTTGTTGATCCCGACTCCGCCATAGGCAAGCTGAACCGTATGCGTCTTGCCGAGCAGGACCATGCCCGCCTCTTCCAGACGCCTGACCACCGCTGCCGACCTCGTGGCAGGAGCCGTGTCTTCGAGCAGCCTCGTTCCAGCACCGGTCGTCATGCCTTCGACGTCGAAGAGGTCCTTGGCCGCAAACGGAATCCCGCAGAGCGGACCTGCCCCGCCGCTCGCCAGCAGTCGCGACGACCGGCGCGCCTGCTCGATGGCTCGCTCCGCGTCCACGACCCTGAAAGCACAGAGCCTCCCGTCGAGGTCTGCGATGCGTTCGAGGTAGTGACGGGTGAGATGCTCCGCGCTCAGAGAACCGCTGCGGAGCTCCTCAGCGAGTCGGGAGACCGAGCGCCAGTGCAGGGGTGTTGCGGTCATGGTTCGGTTGGCGATGGCCGGTCGAATTGTCAAGCTCGTGTTGCGGATATCGAGCCGCGGGTCGTTTGCGCACCTTGGCACGCCCCGGACCTCGCATCAAGGCCTCGGCCAACCCGTCCGCTCGCACGAGAGGGTGCCCGGCTCTGTATGACATCACCGCTCGAGCGACGACACCTTCATCTCGTCTGCGACTCGACGAAGATGCAGCAAGGCCCCACGGAAGGGAGCGGTGACTCGTCGCGAACCACCCTCGAGCACGCCGGCGTCCAGACTGAGGTCCGACTCGGAGCTGTACCAGTGCACGCGATAGCGGCCGCTTTCGAGCTCGACCCGAGCCCTGCGACGTGCCAGCAGGTACACGAGGTACTCCTGGCCAGGATTGGCGAGACAGTAACCGGTCGAGCTCAAGTCGCCTCGCGGCGTCATGTTGGCGAGGTCGATCTGTTCCGACAACCAGACGACCAGTCCCATCGCTTCGCGAAGGGCGTGATGTGGCGATCGGGTGGTCATGTCGTCGAGCCGATCGAGTGCAATCGGATGATGCCCGCGCAGGAACGCGCGCCAGGCAAAACCAGCATCCGCGGAGTAGGGAGCGAAGTGATCGGTGTCGAGCACGACGATCTGGTCGCCATCGGCGGGATCGGGATCGAGCAAGGAGCTCGTGTAGCGCGGCGAGATCCAGTCGGCACCGCTCATCGCGAGCTCCTGGTTGGTCCCGCCGCGCCCCCTGAAGGTCATGCCGACAGGATGGCTGACTCCGAGCTCCGCCTCGAGCTGCCTGACGAAGTCGAGCCAGTAGACCTGCCACTCAGCAGTGCCCCGACGGTCCTCGTTGGCAATCTCGTAGAGCACGTGGTCCTGATCGGCCAGGGTCTCGACGACCCGTCTCACGTAACGCTCTTGGACCGGCAGGACGAGGTCTCTCACCGAGTCCTCGAGGGAGTGCGCCTCCCAGCCGTGACCGTCCTCGTTCGCGTCCGCATCGACTTCGTTGATGTTGTTGGCGCCGTTGAGGTAGTGGCCAAACCAGTTGTCGTCGTTCGACCAGACACTCACTCCCTGAAACAGCATCACGATGACGAAGATGTCGCGCTCCCCGGCCATCTGCACCCGCGCTCTCAGCCGTTCGAAGTACTCCGGGTCGAGTCTTTCGAGATCGAACTTCGGAGCCCCGTCGAGTGCCACTCCGGGCCCAGTGCGCTCGAACGGCATCGGGGTTGCGATCGCGCGCGGGTTCCCGGGGGCCGAGCGAGTGTGCTCGACCGTCCACAGGCGAATGACGTTGTGCCCGTGGCGCTCCAGCAGGTCGAGATAACCCTCGTAGTCGAAGGTCCGCATCTGATCCCAGGCATCGTCCTGGAGCTCCCAGCCTTCGTGAGATCCGGCCAAGACGACTGGTGCCTTACCGTCGATCGTCCACACGCGCGGGTTGCTCGGGTGCGGGCGCAGCGTCTGAGCCGTGGCGTCCACCGCCAAGGCGAGCAGCAGCCACGAACAGAGCCCGAGGGCCTGGCTGTGCATGCGAACCACCATCACCTTCGTGTACGTTCGTGGCATGCCGAACGTCCGTGTTGTCGACGGGTTCGCCGATGCACCAACGGCTTCTCTGGTTTCGGACTACACTCCCAGAGTCCTGCACATCTCCTGCACGACTCCTGCAGCGACAGCCCTCGTCGGGGCGGGGACACGTGCTGAGGGCGGAAGTGGAGCCGAGTGAGCGAAAAGCGCATCGTGATCGTGGGGGCCGGCGAGCTCGGCTTCCATCTCGCGAGAACCCTGGTTCGCGAGAACCATCTGGTCACCCTGATCGACATCGATCCAGAGCGCCGGTCGCGGAGTGAAGACCTCCTCGACGTCCGTTTCATCGTCGGCAGCGGCACGGACCTCGAGGTCCTCGAGCAGGCCGAAGTCGCCACGAGCGACCTCGTCGTCACCGCCTCCAACAACGAGGAGGTCAACCTGGTGGCTTCGGTCCACGTCAAGGCTCTGGGTGCCGGCAGGACGGCTGTCAGGCTCGAGACCACGGAGCGCCTCAGCACACACCGCGGACACTACGAGAAGGCTTTTCAGGCGGACCTGCTCATCTCCCCTCAGGTTCTCGCGACCACCGAGGTCCTCAATCGGATCCTGGGCCACAACACCCACGAGATCGACTTCCTGATCCAGGGGCAGATCCAGCTTCGCACCATCCGCATTCAGGAAGGCTGCCGGGCCGCAACGACGCCCCTGCAGAATCTCGCTCTGCCGGCCGACTCGCGCGTCATCGCCTACTTCGACCCGCAAGGCGCCATGACCGTTCCGGAGCCCAAGACCACGGCGCCCGCTGGCGGACAGGCGTTGGTGCTCTGCACGCACACAGCCATACGACAGGTCGAGACCGTCTTCAGTGCACGCGTCTTCAAGCCGAAGCGCGTCACCATCGCCGGAGCCAATCGCCAGGCCCTCTCGATCGCCGAGGCCCTGATCGACGAGGTGTCGACGGTGACCTTGCTCGAGCGCGACCGAGCCACCGCCCAGCAGGCGGCCGAGCGCTTCCCGAAGGCGGAAGTCCTCAACATCGACATCACCGACATCGAGACGCTGCGCTCGGAGCGCATCGAGACCTCGGACGCCTTCGTGGCGGCGACCGTCCATGACGAAACCAACCTGATGGCGGGCTTGATCGCCGAGGAGATCGGGGTGGGCAACGTCGTCGCCCTGGTCAGCCGCACGGAAACGACGGAGCTCTGGGACCGCAGCGGCGCGCTCAACACGATCTCACCGCGCTACCTGGC
>JANQPS010000578.1 GCA_028285365.1 Thermoanaerobaculia bacterium
CGCCTCCTGTTCCCTGAGACCGACGTCCGTCGTTCTTCTCCCCCAGACAATCATCAGAGCTACGCTCCCGAGGGCCGCTTCATGCTTGCGAGATATCAAGCCGCAGCTGTGTTGACGCTACTCCTGCTCACCAGCTCCGCAGTCACTGCCGAATGGACCAACTGGCGAGGTCCGTACCAGAACGGTGTTTCCGACGCCACGGGTCTCGTCTCCAGCTGGTCGGTGGACGGCGAGAACCTGATCTGGCGAAAGGACTTCATTGGCCGGTCGACCCCGGTCGTGATGAATGGTCGTGTTTTTGTTCAAGGCCGGGGCGGAGAAGGTCCGACCCGTCGCGAGCTCGTGGCTGCGTTCGATGCTGCGACCGGCGAGCAGCTGTGGGAGGTGGAGCTGTCCACAGCGCTCACGACCGTGCCCTACAACCGAGCCGGCTGGTCGAGTCCGGTCGGGGATGCCGAGACCGGCTACATCTACGTCCAGGCGATCGCCGGACCTCTGGTGTGCCTCGACGCCGACGGCAACGTCGTGTGGCGACGGGCCCTCTATCAAGAGCTGGGTCGCTTTTCGGGCTACGGCGGGCGAACCCATACTCCGACGCTCGACGAGGACCGGCTGATCGTCAACGTGATCAACGGTACCTGGGGCAACATGGGAGCCCCGCGTCACCGCTACTACGCGTTCGACAAGCGGACCGGAGAGATCCTCTGGCACTCGACTCCTGGCGGCAACGTCTATGACCGCAACACGACCTCCAACGGAATCGTGGCGGTTGTCGATGGTCAGCGGCTGTTCATCGCAGGCAACGCTGATGGCCACATCTACGCACTCAAGGCGCGCACGGGCGAGGTCGTCTGGGGCTTCGAGCTCTCGAAGCGGGGCATCAACAGCAGCCCCGTGATGCTCGACGAGAGCACAGTGCTCATCGGTCACTCCGAGGAGAACATCGACGAGGCGACACTAGGGCGGACCATCGCCATCGACGCCACGGGCTCGGGTGACGTCACAACGACCCACGAGAAGTGGCGGCGCGACATCAAGATGGGTTTTCCGTCGGCGCTCGTCCACGGTGGTGTGGCCTACGTGATGGACAACTCTGCGAACCTGTTCGCGCTCTCGGCCGAGAGTGGCGAGACCCTCTGGGAGCACAACGTCGGCACGGTCGGGAAGTCGGCTCCAATGTGGTCCGAAGGCAAGATCTACGTCACGGAGGTCAACGGCAACTTCCACATCATCGAGGCGTCTGCCGAAGGGGTCAAGGAGCTCGACCGAGACAACATCACCATGCCGGACACCGGGCGCTACGCCGAGATCTACGGTTCGCCCGCGCCGAGCTACGGCAGGCTCTTCTTCACCACCGAAGAAGGGCTCTACAGCATCGGTGACAAGTCCAAGGAGATCGAGATTCGCCCGGCCCCCGAAGTCGACCTGGGTGAGGAGAAGGCCGGAGGTACGAGTGCGACCATCCTCAAGGTCGTCCCGGGCGACATCACGCTCGACGCTGGCGAGAGCCGGGCGTTTCGGGTGATGGCTTTCAACGAGACCGGCCGGCCCGTGGATGTGCCCGGTGGGCTCAGCTGGTCGCTCCAGGGGCTCGACGGGAGTGTTTCCGCTGACGGGGGCTTCAGTACTGATGCCGGAACGCCGCCGCAGGCGGGCGAGATCGTGGTCAAGGCCGGCGATCTCACGGCGAGCGCTCGAGTGCGTACCTTTCCGGCCCTGCCGATGAGCGACGACTTCGAGGACATCGAGGGGCGCGGACGAAACTACTGGATCGGCGCGGGCCGCTACCAGGTGGCCGACCTCGACGGAAACAAGGTCCTCGAGAAGCCTCCCGCGGAGCGCGGACTCCTACGCTCGAAGCTGTTGATCGGTCCGGACGATCTCAGCAACTACACCATTCAGGCCGAGATGCGTGGCGGCCAGGTGAGGCGTCGAAAGACCGACGGTGGTCTCATCAACAGTGGCTACGAGCTCGATCTCCAGGGCGTGGGACAGAAGCTCCAGATTCGCACCTGGGCCGCGGTCCTGCGAATGGCCGAGACCATTCCCTTCGAGTGGGACATGGAGACGTGGTACGTCCTCAAGCTCCGCGTCGACACAGACGAGGACAAAGCTCTCGTGCGCGGTAAAGTGTGGCCCAAGGGCGAGCCCGAGCCAGACGAATGGACGATCACGGCTGAAGACCCCCTACCGGTGCGGTCCGGTGCGCCCGGCATTCAGGCCTACTCTCCCGCGAGTATCTACTTCGACAATGTCAAGGTAACGGTGAATCAATGATCAAGCAGTTTTCTGCTCTCGAGACTCTTGCGTTTCTGACGCTTCTTGCGCTTCTGGCGCCCTCTGCCGCGCTCTTCGCCTCCGACGGTGACACCCCGGTCATGTACGGACGTGACCAGGGGCGCAACATGGTCTCCGACGAGACGGGACTCGTTTCAACATGGAACGTCGAGACCGGCGAGAACATCCTGTGGAGCGCGAAGCTCGGTTCGCAGACTTACGCGGGGCCGGTGGTCCACAACGGACGAGTCTACGTCGGAACCAACAACGAAGGTGTCCTCCGCCCTGGCATCGAAGGTGACAAGGGTGTGATCGCCGTGTTCTCGGTCGAGGACGGAGAGTTCCTCTGGCAGGCCACGCACGACAAGCTCGGTGCCGGTCGGGTCAACGACTGGCCGCTCCAGGGCGTTTGTTCGACCCCCTACGTGGAAGGCGATCGCGTCTACTACATCTCGAATCGCGGGACGATCGTGGCTGCTGACGTCGAGGGTTTCCGCGACGGCGAGAACGACGGCCCGTTCAAGGACGAGAAACTGACGACCGAGATCGATGCCGACATCCTGTGGGAGTACGACATGATCGGCGAGCTCGACGTCTTCCCGCACAACCTGGCTGCGGGCTCTCCCATCATCGTCGGCGACATCCTGTTCACGACCACGGGCAACGGAGTCGACGAGGGGCACGTCAACATTCCGTCGCCAGCTGCGCCGTCTTTCGTAGCGGTCAACAAGAACACCGGTGAGCTGGTTTGGGAGAATGCCTTGCCCGCGGACGGGATCCTGCACGGAACCTGGTCGAACCCGGCGTACGGTGTCGTCAACGGCATCGAGCAGGTCGCGTTCCCAGGGGGTGACGGATGGCTCTACTCTTTCGAGCCCAAGACCGGTCATCTGCTTTGGAAGTTCGATCTCAATCCCAAAGACAGCATCTGGGAGCTCGGCGGCGCTGGCACCCGCAACAACGTGATCTCGACCCCCGTCTTCTACGAAGGCCACTTCTACGTGGGGGTGGGCCAGGATCCCGAGCACGGTGAGGGCCCTGGAAACTTCTTTGCACTCGACGCGTCGCTCGAGGGTGACGTGACCGACAAGGCGAGCAAGTGGAGTGTCGGAGGTGAAGACTTCCACCGCACGATCTCGACGGCCGCCATCAACAAAGGCATCGTCTACATCACCGATCTGAGCGGTTTCCTCTACGCCTTTCAGCTGGAGGATGGTAAGCATCTCTGGACTCACGACACCTTTGCCGCGGTCTGGGGCTCGCCTTTCGTGGCTGACGGCAAGATCTATCTCGGAGACGAGGACGGTGACATCGTGATCCTCGAGGAGGGCCGAGAGGAGAAGGTGATCAACGAGGTGAATGTCGGTCGCGCCGTCTACACGACTCCGGTCGCCAAAGACGGTGTGATCTATATCGCGAGCCGCTCCGAGCTGTTTGCGATCGGCTCCAAGTAGCTGACGAGGGGCATCATCACCATGAGCTCGCCATCGAGCTCGAACTGGCGGGTGCGACACAGCGCGTCCGAGGTCGTCTGCGGCCCGGGTGCGCTGGAAGCGCTTCCCGAGGCTGTAGAGGCGCGCTCTCTGAAGCGTGTCCTCATCGTCACCGATCCCGGTATCCGGTCGGTGGGCCACGTGGAACGCGCCGAGCGGCTCCTGGACGAGGCCGGAATCGCATTCAGCACGTTCGACGGGGTCGAAGAGAATCCTGAAGAGAAGCACGTCGCGCTCGGCGTCGACGCGGCTCGCTCGTTCGGGCCCGACTGCATCGTCGGCCTGGGTGGCGGCAGCTCGATGGACTGCGCCAAGGGCATCAACTTCGTGCTCTCGAATGGCGGCCGCATGGAGGACTACTGGGGGGACGGCAAGGCGACTCGGCCCATGCTGTCGTCGTTTGGTGTTCCGTGTACGGCGGGGACGGGCTCTGAAGCTCAGCGATTCGCGCTGATCTCTCGTCCGACTGATCACGTCAAGATGGCCTGCGGCGACGAGAAGGCTCGATTCGAGGTCGTGATCCTCGATCCGGATCTTCCGCGAACCGCGCCGACCGACGTCATCGCCCAATCGGGAATGGACGCGGTCTCTCACGCAGTCGAGACGGCGGTGACGCTCAGTCGAAACGGCTTCTCGATCTGCTACTCGCGTGAGGCCTTCAGGCTCCTGGAACGCTCGCTACTCGCAGCTGTAGGCGGAGCGCGGGACAGTCAGACGTGGACGGACATGCTGGTGGGTGCACACCTTGCCCGTGCTGCCATCGAAGCGTCGATGCTCGGAGCCGCCCATGCCGCCGCAAACCCGCTGACTGCTCGGTTCGGGGTTGTCCATGGGGCAGCCGTCGGTTTGATGCTTCCGGCCGTCGTGCGCTTCAACTCCGAGTTGGATGCGGGAATCTACGATGCGCTTCTGGGCGTATCAACAAACAGTGACACCTCGGGTGGCCGGAGAGGCGCGGATAGCGCCGCGTCTTCGTCGTCTGCGCTGGTCTCGCGACTGGAAGACCTTCAGCGAGCGACCGGATTGCCGTCGAGTCTGAGTGACGTCGACGTTCGGGAGGATGCACTGGACGAGCTTGCCAACGACGCCGCTGGGCAGTGGACGGCTCAACACAATCCGAGGCCGGTAGGCCAGGATGATTTTGCGCGCCTCTATCGCGCCGTTCTCTAGGCCTGGCCTCTTCGATTTCCGCAGTGTCTGAGTGTTGTCTGAGTTGTTCGCTGGCCCTAGATCTTCCGAGCTGAATGTCCCACAGATGATTGGAGCCCTGCGAAGCCGAACGGAGGACTGTGATGATCAGAGCTGACATGACTGACGGCGCGACCCTCAGCGGGCGAGCGCGAATGTTGCTTAGTTTCGTGGGATGGTCTGTGGCGATCACGGGGCTTCTCCTGGTCGTTCTGGCTGCCCCCTCGGCCGCAAGTGACTCACCCGATCCGGCCGCGCTCCTGACGCCTTCTGAAGAGAGCTGGCCGCTGTTTCGAGGCAGCCGGTCCCAGACCGGTGTTTCGCCATCGAAGCTTCCCGAGGCTCTCGAGCCCAAATGGACCTTCGACGCGGAGAGTGACATCGAGTCGACCGTCGCCATCGCCGATGGAATGGTCTACTTCGGGACCTTCGGCGGGACCTTCCTCGCCGTCAGTCTGGACGACGGCAAAGAACAGTGGCGCTACCAGGTCGGCGACCACGCCATCCAATCGTCGGCTGCCGTCTTCGATGGCGCTGTCTACTTCGGTGACGAGTTCGGCAACTTCTACTCGCTCGACGCCAAGACCGGGGAGGTCAATTGGCAGTTCGAGGCCCAGGGCGAGATCCTCTCTTCACCGACGTTCGACCGTGATCGCGTGATCATCGGTTCTTACGACCAGTTCCTCTATGCGCTCAAACGTTCGGACGGCTCCGTCGTCTGGAAGGTCGAGACCGAGGGTTATATACACGCAACTCCAGCGGTCATCGGCTCCTGGGTGACGGTCTCCGGGTGTGACGGCTATCTCTGGCTCATCGACGTCGATAGCGGCGAAGTGGTCGACCGACTCGATCTCGGTGGTCAGGCGGGGGCCTCGCCGGCGGTCGTCGGCTCCCGTGCCTACGTCGGAACCTACGAGAACCAGGTGCTGGCGCTCGACGTCGAAAGCCGCAAGGTGCTCTGGACCTATGAGCATCCGCAGCGCAAGTTTCCGTACTACGCATCCGCAGCCGTCTCGGAAGACACCGTCATCATCGGCGGCCGAGACAAGATTCTCAGAGGCCTGGCGGCGGACACAGGCGAGACGGTGTGGGAGTGGAATACGGGAGCACGCATCGACTCTTCGGCCGTCATCGTTGGCTCGCGTGCCTACGTCGGCTCCAAGAACGGCAAGGTGCTCGGAGTGGGCGTTCGCACGGGTGATGTGGAATGGGAGTTCGACACCGGTTCCGCAATCATCGCGTCGCCAGCGGTGGCCGACGGCAAGCTCGTGATTGGTACACTCGATGGCGTCCTCTACTGTTTCGGTTGAGGTTGGGTCGAGGTCGGTCGAACGGCGTACCGGAGACTGCTGATGTCGTCGTCAGATAGACCTGGAAGAACGAGGTGGTCTTACGCGATTCGGCTGTCGCGGGCGGTGATGGCGGGTTTCAGCGATAACGGTGGGTGGCGGTGCCGCTCTCAATCCGCCCCTCGATTTGTGCTTTCGGAATCCCGTTGACGAGAGGAGTGCTATGACTGTCCAGACCCAGCAGGAGCCGGCGACCTCTCGACTCGATGTCGAAGCGACGGACGTCGGCAGCGTTTTCGTATCGAACTACCCTCCCTACTCGTTCTGGAGCGAGGGGCAGGTGCCAGCCGCGATCGAGGCTCTCGACTCGCCTCCGCGTGCTGGCGTGGATCTCGGGCTCTACCTTCACATTCCTTTCTGCCGCAAGCGCTGCAAGTTCTGCTACTTCCGGGTCTTCACCGACAAGAACTCGGAACAGATCGAACGCTATCTGGAGGCCCTTGCTCACGAGGTGGAAGTCGCCTCGCAGCGACCGGCCCTGCGTGATCGTCCCCTGAGCTTCGTCTACTTCGGTGGTGGGACACCGTCGTACATCGCGGTCAAGCAGCTGCTGCCGCTGGTCGAGCGGCTCAAAGCGGCGATGCCTTGGACGCAAGCCCGAGAGATCGCCTTCGAATGTGAGCCAGGGACTCTCACGGAGTCGAAGCTGCGGGCTCTGCGCGAGATGGGAGTCACGCGTCTCTCCCTCGGAATCGAGAACTTCAACGACGAGATCCTGCGCGAGAACGGTCGTGCTCATCTTGCGCCAGAGATCTACCGCGTCAAGCCGTGGATCGATGAGCTCGACTTTCCGCAGCTCAACGTCGACCTGATTGCCGGAATGGTGGGGGAGAGTTGGGAGACGTGGCGAGAGACCGTGGAGCGGTGCATCGACTACGACCCCGACAGCGTGACCATCTATCAGATGGAACTGCCTTTCAACACGGTCTACTCGAAAGGTGTTCTCAAAGGGCAGAGCGAAGGCCAGAGTCAGGGTCAGAATGGGAGTGAGAGCGAGACCGCGGTGCCGGAGTTCGCCGACTGGCACACGAAGCGCGAGTGGCACGCCTACGCCATCGAGACCATGCGAGCGGCAGGGTACGAGCTGAGTAGCGCGTACACCCTGGTCAAGAAAGACCGCGACGTGTCTTTCGTCTATCGCGACTCGGTGTGGTCTGGGCAGGACATGATCGGCTGCGGCGTGTCCTCCTTCTCGCACGTAAGTGGTGTCCACTTCCAGAACGCCGACGGTTGGAACGACTATCTTGCGGGCATCGAGAGCCATGACATCGCGGTTCGCCGTGCCTTCGTCACCGATTCCAGAGAGCGGCTCGTTCGTGAGCTCATCCTCAATCTGAAGACCGGCTCGGTCGATCTCGCCGCACTCTCGAACAAGCACGGTGAAGACGCCAGCGAACTGTTCTCGGAGCCGATCGCCGAACTCGAGCGTCAGGAACTGCTGAGCCGTGATGGTGACCGGATCCTGCTGAGCGAACCGGGTCTACTGCGCGTCGATCAGTTGCTGCCGGGCTTCTACCAGCAGAAGTATCAAGGGGCTCGCTACACCTGAGTGGCTGCCTGACGGCATTCCGTGACCAGTCGCCGGATGGTGTGCCAGGGGGCGGTCCCGTGCAGCGAGGCCGAACCCTTTTCAGGACGTCACGATCTTCTCTGGATGCTGGGTTCGATCCCGCTACAATAGCGGCGATCTCGATTGTTCTGGTCGCGATCGCATTTTGGGAGAGAACTCATGGCATACGTTGGGAGATCGCTGAGATTCGTCTCGGTTGCGATCTGTCTCTTTGGGATGGCAATGCCCGGCATGTCGCAGGTCGACTGCGGAGATGCGAAGCAGCTCAACTCGCTCGGCGGGAGCAATCGGTTCTCCGAGCCGATCACTACGGTCGAAGGACTTCAGAGCTTGTTTACCAATGAGCGCAGCGACATCGAGACGTTGCTTCGCGAGGCCGGGTTTTCGGGCAGTGTCGACGATTTGGCGCGTGCCGTGAGCTCAGGTTCTGTCGAGTCCGTGGAGATTCAGCCAGGTGAGCGGATGGGTTGGATGTTCTCGCGCAAAGGCGGGAGACCGGATCTCCTCGAGAACGTCTGCTGGGCGGGACAAGAGGCGTTCAAAGGCTGGGAGATCCAATTCTCCTCGCAGGGTACGTGGTACTCGTTTGTCGTTCCTGAGGTCTGTGGCAACGTGGCGCATCTGGCCGAGGTGGCCGAGCCCGAATGTCTCGTCGAGGTGACGGATTCGGCGGGTACCACCTGTGCTTCGACGTCGTTCACTATCGACGCTCGGGGCTCGACCGGCGATCTCTCGCTCGAGGTGCAGACGCCTTCCGGTCGCCGTCAGACTCTCTCAGCGTCCCAGGCCTCCTCTCCCGGCCGCTGGACGTTCGAGGATCCGGCACGGCAAGGCGACTTCACGTTCACCGTCGTTGGACGGGTCGAGACTCCCCGAGGGAACACGCTCGAGTGTCGCGCCTCGGAAACGCTGACTCGCAACTGCTGCCAGCTGACCCCTCCGGGAATCAACCTCACGTCGAGTAGTCAGGTGGTCGAACCCGGTGAACCCGTCACCGTGACGGCGGATCCGACGGTCAGCGACTGTGCGGAGCTGGATTCGGTGACCATTGGTGGCGAGACCGTTACCGGTCGCCCGTACCAGCGAGAACTCACTTGGGACACGCCTGGTGCCTACGTGGTGACGGGAACGGTCACCGACAGTGAAGGGCAGAGCGCCACTGACGAAGTGACCGTCAGGGTTTCCGCGCCAGTACCCGTCGCGCCTACCGCTGGCTGGACCCTGCGCGGTTTTGCCGGTCCTGTCGTCGACGTCGGCGATTCCGAGTCGGTGGCTTTCCCCGGCGTGGTCGACGGCGAGCTGGAACGCCGCCACTATCGGACGGATCGCGGTGCTGGTTTGGGAATCGAGCTGGAGCGGCGCTTCAACAACTGGTTCGGCCTCGGATTCGGGGCCATGGTGCTGCGGACCGAGGCGATGGCCGAACAGGACCGCGGGCCCATCTGGATCATGCCGGAGGAAGACCTCGACGGCCTGTCGCTGTTTGCGGCTCCACTGTTCCACTGGAGTAAAGGTCGCTTCGACTTGTTCGCGGGCCCGATGCTGGCCTGGACGAGCTACGACGATGTGACCTTCGATCTGATCGAGGGGCCTGAAACCAGTGAGTTCGATTCCGAGGTGACCGTCGGAGCGCAGGTTGGCCTCGACATCTCCATTCCGGCCGACAACCGCTGGGGTATCTATGTCGGTGCGATCTGGCTGGCCTCCGAGGCGGAGCATGAGGGTGCCATTCCTCATACCTTCGAGGTCGATCCCCTGTTCGTCCACGTCGGTTTCAAGTACGGCCTCTTCTAGCGTCGAGTGCGACACGTGCCCCAGTGCTCGTCGCGAGTCCGTCGTGGCTGCTCACGACGGGCACGCGGCCAGTCGCTGTCGCGGAGGATGAGATGGCTCTGATAGAGCCACTCAACGAAGAAGAACTCGCGGCTCTCCGTGAGCCCTTGGAGATCGTGCGGCAGGCGATGGGTTTCCTACCCAACAGCCTGCTCACGATGGCGCGGCGGCCGGAGCTGCTCCGGTCATTCGTTGGCTTGGCTCGGGCCGTTCAGGGTGGCTCACTCGATCCGAGGATCGGCGCCCTGGTTGCGCATGCCGCGAGCTCGGTGGCGGGATGTGCCTACTGTCAGGCTCATACCGCCGATACCGCGCGACGTCGGGGCCTTGCCGACGAAGCGGTCCTGGCAGCCTGTTCGGGGGTGGATCTCGGACAGCTGGAGCCTGCTGAGGCCGCTGCGGTGCAGTTCGCGCGAGCGGCTGCGGCAGTACCCAACGCTGTCGGCCCGGAGCAGCAGCGGCAACTCAAGGTGCACTTCACGGACGATGAGGTGCTCGACGTCGTTGCGGTCGTCTCGCTTTTTGGTTTTCTGAATCGCTGGAACGACACCA
>JANQPS010000580.1 GCA_028285365.1 Thermoanaerobaculia bacterium
CAGGCCGACCTCAGGACCGCCAGACCGTCGACCCCCCAATGGCGCAGGAATCTCTTGTCTTCGAAACGCAGCAAGGCTCCCAGGTACTCCGGGTCGATCCGTCCGGCGCTCTCGAACGCCTCCTCGCCGGTCTCGGCACCTTCGAAGAAGGCCTCGAGATCCTCCGGTCGCACCTCCATTCGGTAGCGATCGTCCGGCGACAGGAAAACGAAAGCCGGTGAACCGTCGGAGAAGAAGACCTGCGTGGACGGCGGCTGAGCGAGCCGCTTCGGCAGCGGCACGAGCCGAGCCGCAACCCAGACCGCGACGAGACACCCGAGACCAGCCGCGAGACCAACGACCACGAGTCGCCGGGAGCGGGCGACGCGACGCAGCTGGTCCATCAGCTGCTTCACGCTCAGCGTCCTCCACCCGCGACGATCAGCGACCCGGACGGCGTCGCCGCCTGGATCTCGGGGTTGTACATGGCTTCGATCCGTGCACCAGGCAGCTGAAAACGTCCAGCTCCCGTGGCTCGCACCGAATAGTGCAGACTCTTGCGCTCACGACGCTCCAGCGAGCCGAAGACTTCGATCCGATCGTCTCTCAGATCGACGTGGTCGGCCTGCCACGTGCGCTCGGGATCGATCCACGGCACGCTCTGGGAACGTCCCAGTCTGGAGTTCTCGATCTCGAGACCAGCGGCCAGCCGATCGACGAGCGCCAGATTGGTGACACGGTCTGCAGAGGTGTTTGTGACCTCCAACTCGACGTGGACCACTTCGCCCAGCTGCAACGGCTCGGCATCCGGATCGAAGATTTCGCCACTCGCTCGCCTGTAGGTGCGCCTGACCCCGACGCCTTTGGGCGGCGACGGCGGCGCGGGGTTGGTTCGAACGCCCTCGCTCGAGAGGATCAGATACAGCTTGCCCTCATGCTCGGGAACCTCGAGCTGGAGTCCGCGGTACTCACTGGCCCGTGGCAACGCCCAGGTCCAGTTGCCGGCGACTTCACTCGAGTCGGGATCGAGTCGCGCTCCGTTGGCGACGAGACGGGGCGCTCCCTCGATGTCGCCGACCTCTTCGATGAATCGACTGAGCCCGACGAGACCCCAAACGATCTCCTGAGTCGTGTACCACGAGCTGCGACGACCCCGAAGGCCATCAGCTACGAGGCCCGACAGCTCGAGCGCGGCGGGATCGGCTCCGAAAAGCTCGACGAACGTCGACAGCACAAATCCGCGTCGCCTGCGATCGGAGTAGAAGGACCAGCCGTCGACCCGCTGGCCGCCCGTGCCGTCCAGCGTGGGACGCTTGAGCTGCGCCTCGTAGGAGTGGTCACCTGCCTTGTGGAGCGCCGCGCGCAGGAGATAACGGTCCTCGAGCTCCATGCCCGACCTCGGTTCACCGAGACGACGGAGCTCATCGGCAGCCTGAGCTCGCAAACCACGACCGGCCAGGGCCATGACGTAGTGCATGTACGGGCCACCTTGTTTGCGGTACCAGTCTTCGCGAGGCTGCCCCGACTGCGTCAGCTGTCGCTCCATCCATGACAGGGCGCGATCGATTCGACGCTGGTCGACTGAGTAGCCACGCTCGGCTGCGTCCAGCAGGAAGTGCAGGGCATAAGCCGAGGCCCAGAAGGCCTCTTGTGTCCCGCCCGGCCAGTAGGCAAAGCCGCCCCCCGGTGTCTGCATGTTGAGAATGCGGTCGATGCCCTTTTGCACCATGTCATCGAGGTTCTTGCCCTCGAGGATCTTGGGATCGATCAAAGGCACGAACTTGGTGAGCTCGAGCAGTGGGCGGGTCGACGACGTCGTTTGCTCCAGACACCCGTACGGGTAGCGCACGAGATGCTCCATGTGCTGCATGACATCGGCGAACGGATTGTTCGTGACCCAGAAGGTCGAGCTCTCCGACATCGGCTCCCAACCGTCGAGGTAGGTCATCAGATCGAGCGTTCCCTCATCGATCTCCAGGCGCTGAACCAGACGCTCGGTGGGTCCGGAGGGAAGCAAGGGAAGGCGCGAGCTCTGCCTGGTCTCGAGATCTCCTGCACTCGCCGAGGCCTCGAAGCGAGCGGCTCCGGCCGAGGCAACTGCCCGCACCTGAAAGTCCACCGTACCGCTCGACCCAGACGCCAAGCGCAAGGTCCGGCTCGTCGGCCCGACGAACTCGACGGGCATGTCCATCTGTCTGCCCAGGCCGCTCACATCGAGCGCGTGCGCTTCGAGCGTAACCACCACGTCATGCTCGCTGTCGGTCGAGTTCGTGACGAACGCGGGCACGGTGATGAGGTCGTCGTCCACGAGAAAACGCGGCAGCGTGGTCTGGAGCACCAGCGGGTCGCGGACGAAGACATCGGCGTCGGCGCGACCCACTCGCTCGGGTTCGACCGATACCGCCATCACGCGGACGCGCCCCTGATACTCCGGAATGTCGAAGCTCACCGCCAGCTTGCCGTCCTCGTCGAACGGCAGCGGGCCCGCGAACAGGGCCACCGATTCGGTTGCGGTCACCCGATCGAGCAGTCCGGCTCGACCACCACCTGGGAGCGCGCCTGAACCAGCCGGCGGCAGCAGCATCGACCAGCCCACCGTCTCGAAGGTCTCGACCCCGAGGGCGCGTTGCGAGAACAGCTTGCGTAACGGGTCGGGGCTTTCGAAGCGCGTCAGTTGGAGAATGCCCTCGTCGACCACGGCGACGGTCGCATAGGTCGTTTCTCGAGGCTTGCGTCCGAGATCGAGCTCGACCTGGAGCTCGGAGCTCGAGCGCACCTCGTTCGGCGTGCTGACGACCAGATCGTCGGAATACTGCTCTGGCTCGACCGGGATCGAGCGCACGCCGAACGCGCGATCAGGCAGGAAAGCCTGCTCGGACTCGAGGTGGGGGTCTTTGATCAGGAAGGCGCTGGCATACACGTTGGGGACAAACTCGTCGAGCTCCGCGGTCCACGCACCTGCACCAGCCTCGACGTCGAGCCAGCGACTCTCGACGACGTCGTCGGTCTCGAGCGCAACCAGGAGCTTGCCCGAGTAGGGCGCATCCCAGGAGATCGCGAAAGCGTCACCGACTCGCACCGTCTCGGGGGTCTCGAGGGCAATCCAGGTCGGTCTTCCGGGTTTTGCCGTCAGATCGGCCTGGGTCTGCCATGGCGACCACCAGTAGCGTCCTTCTCCTTCGAATGAGAGCTCGGTGAGCGCCCCGTCGAGAAACACCCTGGCGACATATCCAGAGGCGCCCTGAGCCGGTTGCCACTCGAAGCTGAATCGACCGTCGCGCAGGCTGGCAGACCGACGCTGCTCGGTGACCGGGCGACGGTAGCGGCGGTACGACTCCCGCCCACTCGCCTCGTCGTAGAAGAGCCCGTACTCTTCCTCCAAACGCAACAGCTCGACGCTCACTTCACCGTCACGGGCGAGTCGTCGACCGGTCCAGTCCACGACGATGCCTTCGATGGCGGCAGGCTTGCCTACAGCGAGCTTGGTGCTGCCGGACTTGAGACCGAGGTAGTGACCGGCTGGGTGCACGGGCACAGCGCTCGAGCCCACCGTCGCGCGTCCGCTACCCGACTCCTGGACACCTGCTCGCAAGACGACGTTGCTCGTCCCTCTGACGGTACTGGTCGACTCGAGAGACGGACACGTCAGCTGAACCGTTCCCGTCTGGTCGAGGGTGGCGCGTGACGAGCCCAGCGCAACCGGGCGACGTGGTCGGGTCTCGTCGTCGAAGAGCCCGAAGTGAAAGTCACTGTTCTCCTCGGGCACAAAAAGGGAAGGCTCCAGCTCACAGGTGAGCTCGACTGGCTGGTCCGCGGGCACGCCGCCAAAGAGATAGCGCGCCGCGACGTCGGCAACGATCGGGTCCCCAAGGAGAACGTCACCCTGTTCTCCGACAACGTCGACCTTCAAGCGCTCTGGCACGAACTCTTCGACCTGGAATCGCAAGCTTCCGATCGCGCGATCGGCGGCCGCGAACTTCGCCTCCCAGCGTCCGGTGGGCGCGTAGTCAGCAAAGTCGATGTCGGTCTTGACGAGACCAGCGTCGTTGGTCGCGAGTGTCGTGCGCCGGACGGTCTTACCGCGTGCATCGATCAAACTCATCTCGACCGGCATGCCGGCCTCTGGCGCCGTGGCCTCCTCGTCGCGAACGATGGCCGCCAGGTGAGCGGTCTCGCCGGGTCGATAGACACCGCGATCGGAGTAAGGCGCAGCCTGGTAGGGAGCACTGTTCGAGCTCGCGCCCAGGCGGTACGGGGCGCCCGCGATGCGCTCTTCCTGGATCTCGGCCTCGAGCTCTGAGAACTTCAGATAGGTGATGTCGGTCCCGTGCTCCACCAGGAGAGCAAAAGGCGGAGCGGGATCGGAGTCGCGCTCGAGATCCATGCTGCAGCCACCGTCACGACCCGTCGTGCACGACCCGAGGACCTTGCCGCTCTTGCGCACGAGACGCACCTGAGCACCTCTCAGACCGTCGAGCGA
>JANQPS010000594.1 GCA_028285365.1 Thermoanaerobaculia bacterium
GCGCGCTCTATCGAGCAAAAGGTGACGGACGCAATCGGGTGGTCGCCTGGTCTGACGAGCTGGTTTAGGAGCTGGGACCGAGACGTCGCCCTGCTTGGACGGTGACTCGCTTGCGCTGGTCACTGCGCTAGCGACGGAGAGGTCTGGGGGTTGCTGGTCGGGAAGGCGTTCGACGTGCGCAGCATCGTCTCGAGGTTCTTCGCCTTCGGTTCAGAACGACGGGTTGGGAGAGGTCGCTCGGGGCGATGACTAGCGCCTTTTGCGCCTGGCCATCCTCTGGCAAGATACGCCGCATGCAAAACAACGTAGGCCTTTTCCTCACCAAGCGGGCGTTCCTGTCTCCGCGCATGGAGGGGTTCGTCGACTGCGACACCTCCCGGCGCTTCACCTTTTCTGAGTGGAACGAGCGCGCGAACCGTACCTCCAACTTCCTGCGCAGCGCGGGAGTCGCCAAAGGCGACCGGGTCGCTCTCCTGATGATGAACAGCGTCGAATATATGGAGAGCTTCTTCGCAATCGCCAAGATCGGCGCAGTGTGTGTGCCGCTCAACTGGCGTCTGACACCTGAAGAGCTTGCGTTCATCCTGCGCGACTCGGGAGCCGAAACCCTCGTCTTCGGTGGCGAGTTCAGCGAGTCCGTCGAGCAGCTGCAGCAACGCGGTGGCGGCGACGAAGGCACCCTGATCAAACGCTGGGTGTACTCCGGCAACGACGCGCAGCGACCCGGATGGGCCGAGTCCTACGAGTCCCTGCAGGCCGGCTCCTCTGCTGACGAGCCCGAGACTGCGGGTGCCGACGACGATTTGCTCTACATCATGTACACGTCGGGCACGACTGGACTTCCCAAAGGTGCTGTCCACACCCACGACTCAGCCACCTGGGGCGTGCTGACCATCAACGCCACGTCTGACCAGCACTACGGTGATCGCTACCTGCTCTCGCTGCCGCTCTTTCACGTAGGCGCGCTCACGCCTGGCACCGCGGGCGTCCACCGAGGCGTGACCTCGGTCGTCATGCGCCAATTCGATCCCACCCGTACCTGGCAGCTGATCAAAGAAGAGAGGATCACCACTGCGCTCAAGGTGCCGGCGATGCTCAACTTCATGCTCCAGACCTACGACAAGGAGCAGGTCGATCACTCTCACCTGCGCTGGATCATGAGTGGCGCGGCGCCGGTTCCGGTCAGCCTGATTCACGCCTACAACGAGCTGGGCATCGAGATCCAGCAGGTCTACGGCCTCACGGAAACGTGTGGTCCGGCCTGCCTCATCAGCTCCGAAGACGCCATCGAGCGCGCCGGCTCCACCGGCAAGGCGTTCTTCCACACCGAAGTGCGAGTCGTGAACGACGACGGCAAAGACTGCGCTCCGGGCGAAGCGGGCGAGGTCGCCATTCGCGGACGCCACATCATGAAGGAGTACTGGAACCGCCCCGAGGCGACTGCCGAGTCGATTCGTGACGGTTGGTTCTACTCCGGTGACGGCGCGACCATGGACGAAGACGGCTTCGTCTACATCCAGGACCGCATCAAGGACATGTACATCTCGGGCGGCGAGAACGTCTACCCGGCCGAGGTCGAGAACGTGCTCTCGGGCCACGACAAGATCGTGGAAGCGGGCGTCATCGGCCAGCCCAGCGAGAAGTGGGGTGAGTGCGGCGCGGCGATCGTCGTGCGCAGCGACGAGTCGCTCACCGAAGACGAGGTGCTGACCTTCTGCCAGGACAAGCTCGCTCGCTACAAGCAGCCCAAGGCGGTCTACTTCATCGACGTCATTCCGAGAAACCCCTCGGGCAAGATCCTCAAGAGGATTCTGCGCGAGCAGTATCCGGGGCCCGCCCCCGAGTAGGGCTCTTCGAAGCACGGAGGCTGAGGGCGGAGGTTGACAGCCTTCGCCCAAGGCCACTACTCTGCGTCTCCCGGAACGCGTTTCACTAACGCTCTTGTCGAACGCGGCTCCTCAGTCTCAACTTCATGAACACGTCTTTCGCACTTCCCGTCGCCACCTCTGGCGAGACCGTCAGCCGGAGCCTCCCGGTCTGCGCGAAGCGTGAGCTCACCTCCAAGCGCGCGGCGAAGCGCGCGACCAAGCGTCGTCGTCATCGATCTGGTTGAACCGAAGCGAGCTCATCTCACGAGAAGCAAAGCCGGCCATCCAGAGGGATGCGCCGGCTTTTTTCGTGTTGGGGGCGAGCCAGATTCTGACCATTGCCTCGTCGATCGGAAAGCAGCAAGACCTCAAGACACTGTCCAGACCTTCATCTCATCGCAGAGATCACCAACTGGTGACCGGGGCGCTTCGGCGTTGACGGCAGTGAGTTCGCCAACACACAAACCACTATCTAGGTCCCTTCGAGGGACTCAGGACATGCCTTCCTCCGTGCCGGCCCGACATCGCGCTGCGATCAAGCATCCACACCGGCACTCCGTCAGGATGACAACAGAAGGGAAACGTCATGAGCACCGAGACCAAGTCTGGAACCGCCGAATGTCCGGAGTGTTATGCCGACGTCAAGCTCGACGACGTCATGGAGAACGAGGTCGTCCAGTGCACCGAGTGTGGGCTCGACCTCGAAGTGACAGCTCTCGACCCTCTGACTCTGGAGCCGGCTCCGGAGGAAGAGGAAGATTGGGGCGAGTGACATGGCGAGTCCGGCGGCAAGCGACCTACGAGTCGGAGTCCTGTACTCGCGCGTGAGGGCCGAAGAGAAGCTGCTCTTCTCGGCGCTGAGCGATCGTGGGCTGTCCTACGAGCTGGTCGACGATCGCAAGCTCATCCTCGACCCCACGTCGGAAGGCGGGCTGGGGCCACTGGCGGGTTTCGACGTCGTGGTCGAGCGCTGTATCAATCACAGTCGTGCGCTGCACACGCTGCGGGTGCTCAACGACCACGACATCCCGACGGTCAACAGCGCGGAGACGGCCGACATCTGCGGCAACAAGCTGACGACCACGAGTGCGCTCGCGGCCGCTGGAGTACCGACGCCGCAGACCCTGATCGCCTACACCCCGGCCTCGGCCCTCGAGGCGATCGAGCAGCTCGGGTATCCGGTTGTCCTCAAACCCGCGATCGGCAGCTGGGGCCGTCTGCTGGCGAAGATCAACGATCGCGACGCCGCCGAAGCCATCCTGGAGCACAAGGAGATCCTGGGTTCCTACCACCACTCGATCTTCTACATCCAGAAGTACGTGCAGAAGCCAGCCCGCGACATCCGCGCGTTTGTGGTCGGCAACGAGACCATCGCCGCGATCTATCGCCACTCGAAACACTGGATCACCAACACCGCACGCGGCGGCGACGCTTCGGTGTGCGAGATCGACGACACCATGCGCACCATCTGTCGCAACGCGGCGCAAGCGGTTGGCGGCGGCATCGTCGCGATCGATCTGGTCGAAGACCCAGACGAAGGTCTGCAGGTGCTCGAGGTGAACTACACCATGGAATACCGCAACAGCATCGAGCCCACCGGCGTCGACATCCCCGCCCGAATGGTCGACTTCATCGAGCGCGTGGGGCGGGTCGGCTGGGAGGAGGCTCACCAG
>JANQPS010000597.1 GCA_028285365.1 Thermoanaerobaculia bacterium
TGAGCAGAGGGCGTTTTCTCCTGGGTCTTGCTCCGGGTGCGGCCGAGTTCCTCGAGTGGGTGGGGCTCGAACGATCGCTCCCCCTGACGCGGATGCGAGAGACGCTGATGGTGATCCGCGCGCTACTGGCCGGGGATCGCGCAGCTCTCGACGGTCGCGCCCTGCGGTGGACTGATGGCGCCTACCTGAGGACGCCAGGGGCGGAGGTTCCGATCTACCTCGGAGCCATGGGGCCGCGGATGTTGGAGTTGGCCGGACGCTCGGCCGATGGCGTGCTGCCGTTGCTCTTTCCGCCGGAGCACATCGATACGGTCAAGCCGCTGATCGATCGCGGAGTGCGCGAACGGGAGCAAGGGCTCGCGCGTCTCGACTTTGCGGCCTGCGTTTGGATCTCGCTCGACGACGACGGTGAGCGGGCGCGTCACGTCTTGGCCCGCAAAATCGCCTACTACGGTGCGTCACTCGGACCTCTGATCCTGGAACGACTCGGGGTCGAGGCAGAGGAGTTTGCCGCTCTCGCGGAGATCGTCACCGAAGACGGCCACGCCGAGCGCGCCGCTCGTCAGGTGACTGACGCCATGATGGCTATCGGGGTTGCCGGCGGACCTGGAGAGGTCCTCACTCGCCTCCAGGGTCTGGTTGGCTCTGGCGCCAGACACCTCAGCTTTGGCCCGCCGCTGGGTCCCGATCCCCTTCGAGCCGTCGAGTTGCTCGGCCGCGACGTCCTGCCGGCGTTGCAAGGTCTAGGCGCCAGTCGGTGAATCGTGGTGAGTCGTGGTGAGTCGCTGAGTCGATCGCGGTTCTTGCAGGCGTGGCGTGCGGCTGGCGTCGCTCGGTCGAGCGGGGACCTCTACGACGATCTCCTCGAGCGTTACTCGGAGCCGCAGAGGGCGTACCACACTCTTCAGCACATCGAAGAGATACTGGAGCTGTGTGACCGTGTGGTGGACGAGAGCCCGCTCGATCGAGCGCAGAGAGCTCGTCTCGAGCTCGCCATCTGGTTTCACGATGCCGTCTATGACCCTCGGGCGTCGGACAACGAGGAGCGGAGCGCCGACCTGGCCACGGAAGCTCTGACGAGTGGAGGTGCCGAGCAGACCGTCGTGAAGGACGTCGAGGCCATGATCCTCGTCACCAAGCAGCATCGCGACGCCGAAGGAGCAACACAGCGATGGCTGGTCGACCTCGATCTGGCCGTCTTGGGAGCGCCGCCAGAGCGCTTCGCCGAGTACGAGCGCCAGATCAGGTTCGAGTACTCGTGGGTCCCAGATGCACAATACGTGGAGGCGCGCAGAGCGGTCCTCGAGGGATTTCTGGAACGAGAACGGCTATATGTGAACGAGGTGATGAGACGTCGCTTCGACGAGCCGGCGCGTGCCAACCTCAGAAAGGCTCTCGAAGGCCTGGCTTTTGAGTGACTGGCTGTTGGGTGACTGGTGCCCTAGAGTCGCCGGCCCTGGAGCTCCTAGAAGAACAGGAGCGCCAGAGAAAACAGCAGGCCGCTCCAGAAGAGTCCGACGAGGGTGTAGCCCATGACCTTGCGCAGCGGAATGCCTGCAATGGTGATGACCGGAATGATGGCCAGCGGCTGAATCAGATTGGTCCACTGATCGCCGAGGGCCACTCCCATGGCGACTCGCGGAAGAGACGCGCCGACTTCGGCGGCGGCCGACATCATGATCGGCCCTTGAACGGCCCACTGACCGCCTCCCGATGGAACGAACAGGTTGAGGAGTCCGCCGCTGAGAAACGCGAAAAAGGGCAGGGTGGCGTCGGTGGAGATCGCTGCAAAAGCATCGACCAGCTGTTGAGCGAGACCCGAGTCGGCCATGACGCCGGCTATTCCCGAGTAGAACGGGTACTGCAGGAGGAACGGCGCCGCGATGCGTCCGCCGGAGACGATGATCTCGACGTAGCGCAGCGGGCTCCCGGCGAGCACCATGCCGCCGACCAGGAAGCAGAAGTTGAAGATGTTGAGGGTCAGGCCCCCTTCCCGCTCGATGAAGTGGATCCAGATGAAGGCGAGTCCGCACAGCACCATCACGGCGTTGAGAGCGATCGAGCGTTCGACGTGCTGGGCCGGTGTCTCGGCGGGATTCGACGCGAGGCTGTCGGTCAGGTCGCCTTCTTCTGCCAGAGCTTCTGAGATGGGCTCGATATCACTTGCCTTGCGGGGGCGGAGTGCCGCCATCACAAAAGGCAGCGTGGCGAGCACGACGAGGATGAGGACGCCGTTCCACGCCGTGAAGACGGTCTCGCCGATGGGAATGAGTCCGAGGCTGTCCTCCAGGAAGTGACCCGGAGTCGCGAGGGTGAGCGCGATGGAGGCCGAAAGGCCTTGATGCCAGATCACGAACCCCGAGAAGGCCGAAGCCACGAGCAGCGGATAGTGGACCTGAACTCCGCGTCGACGGCACGAGGCCCCCAGAGCGCGGCACGTGATGCCGGCCGCGATCAGTGACAGGCCCCAGGAGAGCAGAGCGCAAACTCCCGTGATGAGACACGCCACGACATATGCGGCCGCTGGCGTGCGAACGAGACCGGCACAGCGGTTGAGCGCCGCTCGCACGGGCGGTGTATTGGCAAACGCATAACCCAGGAGCAAGGTGAGCGTGATCTGGTTGGTGAAAGCCAGCAGGTTCCAGAAGCTGTCACCCCAGGACTCGATCGTCTCCTTGGGTCCGTAGCCGGCGACGGTGATCGCCAGGCCGAACGTCAGGAGGGTGAGAACCACCGCGACGACGTAGGCGTCGGGCATGTAGCGAAGAAAGATGCGCACGAGGAACTGGAGCAAACGCTGCACTTGGTTCCCTCCCGGGACTTGAGCTGACGAGTGCGCTCGCTCGTCGGCGAGCGGGCGCGGCTGCGAGGAGATGCCCACACCTTAGGGCAATCGTCGACCGATTCCAAAGTCTCGTTCACTCGAACCTGGAACCCCCGTGTCAGGCAACGGTACCGACGGTCGCGCGAATCGGTAGATCGTGCGGACTTCGGGAAGCGTCGTGGCGGCTCGTGGCGGCTTGTGGCGGTTCCGGCGGTGCGAGTCGGGTAAGGGGGCTGGGCAGGAGAAACAGAGCGAGACGCTGCCGGTTGCAAGCCGCTCGAGCGAGTGCCGAGCTCTTGTCTCGCTGTCTGATCGGTCCTCGCTCAGGTGCTGCCGAAGCCCCAGACTCGCTCGACGAGCCAGTAGGCCGAGAGCACGCCCATCGCCAGAACTGGTAGCTGTTCGGCGAGTCGCGGCGGCTTCCAGCGCGAAAGGTCGATCAGCTTGAGCGCGGCCAGCACCACGGCCACGATCAGGAGTTGCCCGATCTCGACTCCGACGTTGAACAGCAGAAGAGCCATCGCTGCGGCCCCCCTTGGGAGTCCGATTTCCGCGAGCGCCCCGGCGAAGCCGAAGCCGTGCAGTAGACCGAAGCCGAACGCCATCAACCAGGGACGACGGGTGGTCAACGGTGAGCGGTCCTCTTCTGGCTTCATCAGCTCGCTGGCCAGGAAGACGAGACTCAAGGCAATGACGGCTTCGACAGGAGCCGAGGGAAGGGTCATGAGACCAAGAGAGGAGAGCGCCAGCGTAATGCTGTGCGCGACCGTGAACGACGTGATCACCTTGAGGAGCTGCAGTCCGCCCGACACCAGGAAAAGGACGCCGATGACGAAGAGGATGTGGTCGTAGCCGAAGATCAGGTGCTCGACGCCAAGGCGCAGGTAGGCCATGACCGCTGAGCTTTCTTCTTCGCCGATGACCAGGGTAGGTGTCTGGGGTCGCAGCAGGTGGGTGATGGTGCGACCGTCGCGGAGCTCGATACGGAGCAAAACGTCGGTCAAGGTGCGCTCGAGGCCGTTGATTCCGACAGTCTCACCGACGATCGATTGGCCACATTCGACGTCGAAACGCTCGATGAGCGCGCCGGTGAGCAGCTCCGGTGGCTGACTCATCGTGACGTTGCAGATCGCGGGGAAGAGCGGTTCGATGCGGAGCCTGAGTCCGGCGACTCCTGGGGAGTCGTCAGCGCGAAGCGGCTGTTTCCAGACTGCCTGAAGAGACCCTGGGC
>JANQPS010000601.1 GCA_028285365.1 Thermoanaerobaculia bacterium
ACCGCTGTAGCCGTCTGCCGAGGTCTTGGCCGCGATCCAGACGAGGTCACCCGAGATCTCGGCGGGATAGGCGAAGAACAAGAAGACGCGAGCGGTCAACGCCGGGTTCAGGATGTTCATCCCGGTGCCGCCGAAGATCTCCTTGCCGATGATCACGCCGAAGGCGATTCCCAGGGCCACCTGCCAGAGAGGGATGGTGGGGGGCAGCACGAGCGGAAACAACATGCCAGTGACCAGAAACCCCTCGTTGATCTCGTGCCCGCGAACGATGGCAAACAGGGCCTCGATGTTGCCTCCGACGATAAAGGTCACGAGCAATACCGGGACGAAGTAGAGCGCCCCGTGCACGAAACACGCGAGGATGTCTGACGGGTCGTAGGCGGCTAGGCCGAGGGCTTCCATGGCCTGGGTCTGCCATCGGTCGAGGGGTAGGGCCCCTCCTTGGATCGCCAAGTGAGCCTGGCGCCCGGTGTTGTACATCGCCATCAGGATGCAAGGCACCAGGGCAACGACGACGGACACCATCAGGCGCTTCATGTCGACGCCGTCCCGGACGTGCGATGCACCTTTCGTGGTGTATCCCGGTGTGAACAGGATCGTGTCCGGCGCCTCGTAAAGGGCGTGGAACTTCTCGAGCTTGCCACCCTTTTCGAACTGTTTTCCCTGCTGGTCGAGCAGGTCGCGGAGGAACTTCATGCGATTCGATCTCTCGTCGTGAAACTGATGTTGCGGCTAGGCGCCAGGTGCTTCGGTGCGGAGGTCGCCAGTCTGGCTAGCCGTCCTTCTCGATGATCGTGAGACAGTCTCGAAGGTGCGGGCCGTAGTCGATCTTGCCTGGGCAGACGAAGGTGCAGAGAGCCAGATCTTCTTCGATCAGCTCGAGACAACCGAGCTCCTGAGCGTGCTCGACGTCGGTCATGACGATCGCCTTGAGCAGTTGGGTCGGCATGACGTCGATGGGCATGACCCGTTCGTACAGGCCGATCGGCACGATGGCTCGGTGCGATCCTTCGGTAGAGGTACCGAGGTCGAACCTCTTGCCCGGTAGCATCTTCGACAGGAAGAGGTTGGTGAGGGAGAACTTGTTGAAGCCTGGTCCGAGCCAGCCGAGGAAGACCCGCTCGTCGTCCTCGCGAATGACCGTGAGCTGGTTGTCGAAGCGACCGAGATATCCATGAATGGCGCCAGTCGCGGATCGTCCCGAGAGCACTGAGCCAGAAATCAGTCGGAAAGGCTCTGTGGCTCCAGCCTCCGAGATCACACCTGCGTCACCCTCGAGCGTGCCGGGCGGAGCGGTGAGCTCGCCCGAGGTCAGGTCTTCGGTCGACGCACCGCGGCGTGTCTTGAGGAGTCGGGGACGAACGACTGGTGGTCCGGCGAGAGAGACGGTGCGGCTGACGTCCAGATTGCCGGACTCGAAGAGGGCGCCGATCGCGAGCAGATCCTGGAGGCCGATGTGCCAGACGAGCTTGTTGGCGTCGACCGGGTCCAGCGTGTGAATGTGCACGCTGGCCGTTCCCGCGGGGTGAGGACCCGCAAAGTCCTCGACCTGAACCTGGCCGTTGGAGCTCGTTTCGACCCGGCTGCCCTCAGCTCGACAGACGAAGACGCTGCCGTCCGTCAGGCGACTGATTGCCGCGAGACCACGCTCGAGATCCGAACCTCGGTCTTGCGCAATCAGGTCGAGGTCTGGAGCCAGGGGGTTGGAGTCCATGGCCGTGACGAAGATCGACTTCGGCACGGTCTCAGGGTCAGCGACCTTGCCGTAGGGGCGCGTTCTGAGGGCCGTCCACTCGCCGGACTCCACGAGCAGGGCCTTGACCTCTTCGCGATTCAGGCTTCCTGGGTGCTTGCCGGTGAAGCTGGAGAACTTGACGCAATCAGCAGTCCCACCGGCATCGTCGCCACTCAGTCTGACGACGACCGACTGAAGGGCCCGCTTGGCGCCTCGGTGGACCCCTTCGACCGTGCCGCTTCCCGGAGACGTGAACCGGACGCCCGGGGTCTTCTTGTCGTCGAACAGGAGTTGGCCGAGTTGAACGTGGTCACCCTCCGCGACATGCATGGTGGGCTTCATGCCGGGATAGTCGGCTGCGACGACCGCAACACGCGCCGGTGCGCGACCTTCTTCGATGATTGGCTCAGGTGATCCTTCGAGGGGAAGGTCGAGTCCCCTCTTCATGCGGTGAAGACCCATGCGGGTTGGTCCCTTTCCTTACGAGGCTTGTCTTCGTCGCGGTTGAAACGCGAAGGGGTGAGGCGCCCTGGGGCGCATGGACGAGCAGCCTGCGACGGGCTCGCGGTCTTGATCCCTAGTGCTGGGCAGTGCCTGGTGCTGGGCGTACTGTGCCCTAGATCCTTGTCACGGTTTGGTGCGGGGCTGTCTTCGGGTTGAGGGCGGGCTCGCGGTGCTCGGGTCTACGCTCGTTCCTGCGAGCGTCGGGGGCCGGGAACCGCGGTCGTACGATGAGGTCGCGCCGTGAGCTGACGTGTGGCCTCGAGCCTGCCAGTCCGAGACCGGCAACTGGATCGTCTCCTCGCCGTGGGGTGCGTGCTGTCGACTCTGGAGGAGGACGTCGAGTGCCGGCTCATTCCGCTTGTGAATTATTTCACAAAGTCTCGGAGCGGTGAAGAGACGTCACGATCGTGAGCCCGTCAGACTGTTTCCGGTCGCAACGACTGATACCCTGAGCTGCTCATCGAAGGGGCGCTACGGAACATCCTGGCGCTCTGCGGTGCTCGGCAGTGGTCTGCGGCGCACAGGCCGCACGGGTAGGGAACGGCGCCGTGCCGTGATCCCGACCGTCCGCCGCAGCTCCGATGAGCGTTGCCAGGCGTACTGCGCCCTGAAACCGGGTGGCGACGATGTCTGCGATGGCAGGCGCGTAGCCGCCAAGCGGCGATCGAAGCAGCAATCGAGTCGACTCGCAAACAGTTCACAACATCAGAGACTCCATGACCAGCATTACGAGCCCTTTTCGCTCCGGACTCCTCGAGTTCAGCAGAAGTGCGGTGCTTCGCGACTACCGAATTGCCGTACGCAGTCGTCACGCCAGTACGTTGGGGCGGCGAGAGGTTCTGACCGGACGTGCCAAGTTCGGGATCTTCGGAGACGGCAAGGAAGTGGCCCAGCTCGCCATGGCCTATGCCTTCAAGACGGGCGATATCAGATCCGGCTACTACCGGGACCAGACCTTCATGTTGGCGCTCGAAGAGTTCTCCTTGGAGCGACTGTTCGCCCAGCTGTACGCCCACGCGGAGCTCGACGTCGAGCCCTCTTTTGCCGGGCGAGCCATGAACGGTCACTTTGCGACCCGCATGCTCGACGAGCAGGGCCGCTTTCTGGACCAGGTCGACTCCTACAACTCGGCCGCGGACCTGTCACCCACCGCCGGTCAGATGCCTCGCCTGGTGGGATTGGGTTACGCATCGCGCCTGTATCGCGACGAGCCGGCTCTCGCCGACTGCAGCCGAGGGTTCTCCAAGAACGGCTCGGAGATCGCCTTTGGCACCATCGGTAACGCGAGTTGTGCCGAGGGACTGTTCTGGGAGTCCGTCAACGCCATTGGCGTCCTTCAGGCGCCGGTCCTTCTGGCCATCTGGGATGACGGCTACGGCATCTCGGTCCCAAACCGGTTCCAGATCGCGAAATCGGACGTTTCGAAAGTCCTCGAGGGATTTCGGCGCCGTGGGGCGGATCGCCTCGGCATCGATCTGCACACCGTTCCAGGCTGGGATTATCCCAGACTCTGCGAGACCTTTCTGCGAGCCGCAGACGCTTGCCGACGGCAGCACGTGCCGGCGATCGTCCATGTCACGGAGCTCACCCAGCCGCTCGGGCACTCGACCTCCGGCAGTCACGAGCGTTACAAGTCGAGCGATCGACTGGCCTGGGAACGCGAGCACGACTGCCTGGTGAAGATGCGAGCCTGGATCCTGGCGGAGAGGTACGCCGAGAGCGACCTGCTCGACTCGATCGAGAACGAAGAACGCCAGGCCGTGGTGGACGCCAAAGACAGAGCGTGGGACGCCTACCGCTCATGGATCGCCCGTGACGCCGAAGACCTCCAGGGGGTGCTGTCGGCTCTCCAGGAAGACGTGGGCGGCGACTGGGCCGCGGAGCTTTCCGAAGAGTGCCGGTCGGTGCGCTCGCGGGTGAATCACACTCGTCGAGAGCTCATGGGTATTGCCCATCGCGCAATTCTCGCGAGTCGTGATTCGGCTGGCGCGTCTGCGAGCCGCGGACGGTTGATCGACTGGTACCGACGCCAGAAGGACGAGTCGAAGGAGCGGTATGGGTCCGAGCTCGTCAGCTCCTCACCGCAGTCGCCTCTGCGCATCGAGTCGGTGAAGCCCGAGTACGACGCCCAGCCGGAGCAGCTGCGCGGATACGAGATCATGAACATCTGTTTCGATCGGCTGTTCGAGCGCAACTCGCGAGTGTTTGCCCTCGGGGAGGACGTAGGCCAGCTCGGGGACGTCAATCAGGGGTTCGCGAACCTTCAGGAGAAATACGGGGCATTGCGAATCGCCGACACCGGGATTCGCGAGGCGACGATTCTCGGCCAGGCCATCGGCATGGCCCTGCGGGGCCTGAGGCCCATCGCCGAGATTCAGTATCTGGACTACGTGCTCTACGCCCTGCAGGGAATGTCCGACGATCTGGCCACGCTGCGCTGGCGAACGCGTGGAGGCCAGGCAGCTCCGGTCTTGATCAGGACCCGGGGGCATCGCCTCGAAGGTATCTGGCACTCGGGTTCGTTGATGGCCGGAATCATTCACCTGTGTCGGGGCATGCATGTCTGCGTGCCCCGCGACTCGACCCGAGCCGCCGGTTTCTACAACCTGCTCATCGAGGGTGACGATCCCGCCTTGATCGTGGAGGTGCTCAACGGCTACCGGCGCAAAGAACCGCTGCCCAGCAACCTCGGCGAGGTCAAGATTCCACTTGGTGTCCCAGAGACCTTGCGATCGGGTCGCGACGTCACCGTAGTCACCTACGGGGCGCTCTGCACGATCGCCGAGCAGGCCTGTGACCGGCTCGACGAGCTGGGGATCTCTGTCGAGCTGATCGACGTGCAGACGTTATTGCCGTTCGACGTCGGCGGCCGGATCGTCGAGTCGCTCCAGAGGACCCACCGCGTGCTGTTCCTCGACGAAGACGTTCCCGGCGGGACCAGCGCCTACATGATGCGTCAGGTTCTCGAAGTGCAGGGGGGCTACGACTGGCTCGACTCAGCGCCGAGGACGCTCTGCGGAGCAGAGCATCGTCCGGCGTACGGCAACGACGGTGACTACTTCTCGAAGCCCAACGTGGAGACCATCACCGAAACGGTCTACGCGATGATGCGTGACGGGGATCCTCGCCGCTTCCCGAGCCTGCTCGGGATCTAGGCGCAATACACCCAGACACCTGCCTTAGAGCCGCAGGCGTCCCGTTCTAGCCCGCGTAGTACGGATTGGTACCCGCCGCGTGGTCCGTCGAGTCGAGCACCTGGGTGATCTCGGGCACGGCTTCTTTGAGCATCACCTCGATGCCCTGCTTGAGGGTCACGTCGGCCATGCCACATCCCTGACAGCCGCCGCCCATGGTGATGTAGGCGACGCTGTTCTTGACGTCGAGCAAGGTGACAAAGCCACCGTGTGCAGCAATCTGGGGGTTGATCTGCTGATCGATGACCTCCTGGACCTGCGCTGCCAGGGGATCGCTCCAAGGGCTGTTGGGGTTGTCGAACTTGAATCCCGCCTCGCTGAGGCGCGTGATGAAGTCGACCGTGGCGCCCTCGAGATCCGGAGCGGACTGCTGATCGACGAAGACGGCGAAGTCGCCGGCATCCACGACCGTGTCGGATTCGTCCTTCTCGTCCGCCCCGACGAGATCCATCTTGTATTGGAAACCGCCTCGTTGCCGTGAGACGGCGATGCGCAGTGCCAGGTCGGTGCGCTCTTCTTCGGTCATGGCCAGCTTGACTTGTTCCTTGGCGATATCGGTGAGCTCGATCATGTGGGCTATCTCCTGGAAGCTCGGAGAGGTCTTCGGCCCGCACGCTCGGTCGGCTTGCGGGATTGCGCTCGATTGGAGTCGAGCCGAAACTCTCGAACGTCGTAGGTTCCTTGGGACCGGCGGGTCGGGTCGGGTCTTGGTCAGTCCAGGGAGTGTCAGCGCGGGTCGTGCCAACCTGGGAGGTGGCGTTCTCCGGAGTCGCTGCTGCACCCGAATCTCTACTGGAGCGGATCGTACCAGCGGAGTCGCTCGGGCGCTCGGGGTAGCCGCTCTGCGGCCGGTTTCGGATACTCTGCGGGTCATTCGAAGACCCGCTATCGGTTATACGGCCGCCCCCATGGGTTTGGCTTCGTTGGGCTTCGTTGTGACTCAGCTGTGGTTGCGCTGTGAGGACGTCGTCGACTCGACTTCGATCGACTCTGGCGGAACCGTTTTCAGGAACCTCCCAGTTGGCAAGTCCACTCGAGGACGAAGCCGCCTGAGCGAGATCAACGAGTGAGATCAATCGTGACTGAGATCAATAGACAAGAGATTCGCCTCGACGTCGAAGAGAGCGGCATTGCCCGCCTGACCCTGGCACGTCCCGATGACCGCAACGCCATGACACCGGCGATGGGGCAAGAGATCAAGGAGACCGTCGCGGAACTCAACGAGCGTGACGACGTGCGAGTGGTCGTCATCACGGGCGAAGGACGTTCGTTCAGCGCAGGTGGCAACCTGGCTCGTCTGGCTGAAGAGGCGGAGGCCGGGAGCGGTGGTGCTGGCGAAGGTCGCGGAATTGGCGGTGGCCGCAGCTTCTACTCGCTGTTTTTGTCCATTCGTGATCTCCGGGTTCCGTCCATTGCGGCTATCAACGGGCACGCCATCGGTGCCGGGTTCTGCTTCTCCCTAGGAGCCGATCTGAGAGTCGTCCACCGCAAGGCCAAGATGGGAATGACCTTCGTCAAGCTCGGCATTCATCCCGGGATGGCTGCAACCTGGAATCTGCCGCGCCTCATGTCGCCATCGCTGGCCGCTGAGCTGCTCTACACCGGTCGACTGATCGACGGTGAGGAAGCGGTTCTGTTGGGGATCGCCTCGCGCGTAGCCGACGACGACTTCGAAGAACAAGTCGACTCGTTGGCGCTCGAGATTGCCGGCAACGCTCCAGTCGCGGTGCGCGCCGTCAAGGAAACTCTGCGCGGCACGATGTCGAGGAGCATCGAAGAGGCCATCGGTCTCGAGGCTGATCAGCAGGCGATGACCTTCGGAACCGACGACGCCAAGGAGGGGATCGCCGCGATTCAAGAGAAGCGTGCACCAAACTTCCTTGGGCGTTGAGTCGCGTGGTCGTCGTCGACCGGCCGCGTGCCGGGCCGCTCGCTGACCTTCGGGTCCTCGACCTGACCGTGGCCAGGGCGGGGCCGACTGCCGTCCGTCAGCTGGCAGACTGGGCCGCAGACACGATTCGTGTCGATGCACCGTCGGGCGTGTCTACGGTTGCGGCTCATCATCGAGACGGCTCGGACTTCCAGAACCTGCACCGCAACAAGCGCTCGATCGTCATTGACCTGAAGCACCCGGACGGTCGGGACGTTCTGATGCGACTGGTCGAAACGGCGGATGTGCTGGTGGAGAACTATCGCCCGGTCGTCAAAGAGCGACTCGGCATCACGTTCGACGTCTTGAGCGCCGTCAACCCTCGATTGATTCTGGCGAGCATCTCGGGCTTCGGTCAGACGGGGCCTTATCGGGATCGTGCGGGAGTTGATCAGATTGCCCAGGGAATGGCCGGCATGATGTCGGTGACTGGCTTGCCGGGACAGGGCCCGGTTCGAGCGGGAACTGCGATATCCGATCTGGCGGCAGGTTTGTATCTGGCGTTCGGGATCATGACGGCGATTCACGAGCGGGCACGATCGGGACGTGGGCAATGGATCCACACCTCCCTGCTCGAGGCCCAGCTCGGCATTCTCGATTTTCAGGTCGCCCGCCACCTTCGAGAGGGAGACGTGCCGCAGCAGGAGGGAAACCATCATCCGACGCTGGCTCCGATGGGACTCTTCGAGACGGCCGACGGACACGTGAACGTTGCGGCGTCTTCCGACCGTCACTTCGTACGTCTCTGCAAGGAGGTCGGCCTCGAGGCGCTTCCGAGTGACGAGCGCTTCTCCGATCCGCGTTCTCGTTTCGAGCATCGCTCCGCTTTGCGCGAGCTCATCGGCTCACGGCTGCGCCAGCGAAAGACGGAGCATTGGGTGAAGCGGCTGAACGAGCTGGGAATTCCGTGCGGGCCGATCAACGACATTGCAGAGGCGGTCGCTGACCCTCAAGTCGAGCATCTCGGCATGATGAAGACTGTGGAACACGACCAACTGGGATCGTTTCGGATCGTGGGGCAGCCGCTGCACCTCGAGCGAACGCCTGCAGAGGCTTTTCGGCCGGCGCCCGACGCCGGTGAAC
>JANQPS010000614.1 GCA_028285365.1 Thermoanaerobaculia bacterium
CCGCTCCTGAGCAGCAAGCGGACCACCTCGACACGGGCATTGGTGGCGGCCCACGGAAGCACAGACCGGTACCACGCCGCCCGCCTCGGGTTGACGTCGGCGCCCAGGCCGATCAGGCGCTGGACGAGTCGGACCTTGCCGTCGTTCGCTGCATAGTGGAGCACCGTCGCGCCGGCGACGAACGGCTGGCCATCTTCGTCAGGTCCGGAACACTCGAGAGTCGCCAGCCCCGGATGCCTCGCCAGAATGTCGAGGGCCTCGTCCTCTCGCTCGGGGTCGTACTTCGTCGAGAGAAGACGAACGAACGGGCTGTCGGACGAGTACTGCACCTGCACCGGAATGTTGGTTCCGCCTTCTCCCACCATCTCAGTCTAGGCGACCAGTCTAGGCGACCTCTGTACGAGCTCGACGACACTGGTCCAGGGCTCTTTCGAGATCGACTCGGAGATCACCGATGTCCTCGATCCCCACGGACAGGCGGACCATGGCGGGCGAGAGATCCTGAACGTCACGCCAAGCCTGTGGGACGGAGGCGTGCGACATGTCACACGGAAGGTTCACCGAGGACGCCACGCCGCCGAAACTGACGGTCGTGCGAAACAGCTGAGCTCGTTCGGCAAATCGGCGCGCCGTGTCGGCGTCGACCATCTCGAAGGTGACGACCGGACACCGTGGAACGGAGCTGACTCTCTCGACCAACGGATGCCTGAGCAGGATCCGGCGGATTTCGTCGGCGTTCTCGATCTGGCGCTCCACGCGCACCTGCAGAGTGGCGAGCCCGCGCAGCAGCAACCAACAGTCGAACGGCGCCAAGGCCGTCCCTTCCGCGTTTTGCCTGAAGGCCAGACGCTCTGCAAGCTCGCCGTCGCGCACGGACACCACTCCGGCGGTCAGGTCGCTATGGCCGCCCAACAGCTTCGTGGCCGACTGAATCGCGATGTCGGCCCCTACATCCAGCGGCCTCTGCGTAACTGGCGACAAGAGCGAGTTGTCGACTGCGAGCAACGTGCTCGTCTGCCGCGCGAGTCGACCGATCTCCGAGATGTCGGAGGCCACCAACCTTGGATTCGACGGGGTCTCGAGCCAAATCAGTGACGCACCCTCGCCGAGCACTGTTTCGACCTCAGCCAAACACGACGTATCGACCCAACGGATCTCCAGGTTGCGCTCCCGCGCCAGCGTTTCGAGGAGCCTCATGGTTCCGCCGTACAGATCACTCCCCACCACGAGCTGACCGCCCGCAGGCACGAGCGACAGCGCGGCATTCACCGCCGCCATACCCGAGCCGTAGGCAAACGAGCGCGTCGCTCCATCGAGCACGGCAAGCTGCCTCTCGAGAACGTCCCGGGTGGGGTTGCCGTTGCGACTGTAGTCCCAGTCCCCGTCGGCGACACCTCCCGGCGTGACGGCAAAAGTCGCCGTCTGATAGATCGGCGTCGACGACGCCCCCGCCGGCTCGCCCGGAACCGTCGGCGGATGGACGAGTCGAGACGCGACGGCGAGCTCGTCCGAGGCACGCCCAAAACGCGACGACGCGCCCTCCACACCACCCCCCAATCGACTCTTCGCTGGGCTCTCCACCACGACCTGCGTCTCCACGTCTCCCACGACCGTGCCACCTTCCGAGTCGAGCGCTGCGACGACGAACGACTGGCCAAGTCGCTCCGACAGATCGACTGCACGGTCTTGAACGATCGGAGCCGGGTGGTTGATGGCGTCGCGCCAGCTCAGCGTCTCGTAGCGTCGCGGCCTGGTCACAGCGCGCGGATCTTCGACGAACCAGCCGTCGACGTCCTTGACGAGGACACAGTCGCACGCTCCCAACTGAGCCGCAACAAACACAGCGGTCATGTCCGAACCTCCGCGACCCAGCAGTCTGAGGTCACCGTCGGAACCCACGGCCGCAAACCCCGGAACGATCACGAGTGGACACGCAGCGACAGCCTCTCGAAGCTCTGACGTGGAAAGCCCCACGGGATCTGCGGAGAGTGGCTCTCCGCAGGCTTCGATTCCCAACTGCTCCACCGTGAGCACTCGGGCGTCGATGCCGGCCTCTCCGCTCGCCAGCCCGAGCAAGGCAGCCGAGCGCATCTCACCGGTTGCCAGGAGCACAGCAAACGCGCCGGGATCAGGTGCTGAGTGCAGCGCTCTGGCACGCTCGATCAGTTTCTCGGTCGTACCTTCAAGCGCCGAAACGACCACGACGAGGCGCTCACCTCGCTCGATTCGGGTGCGTAGGTGTCCGGCCACCTTCGCGATCGCAAGGTCATCGCGCAGGACCGAACCGCCAATTTTCAGGACCTTGAGATCGAGATCAGCCGCGCTCATGCCACCTGCTCCCGTCGCGAGAGAGCTCCCAGGGCCTTCTCGAGATCGCTGATCACGTCGTCTGTGTGCTCGAGCCCCACCGAGAGGCGGAGGGTCGTGTCCAAAATACCGCGCTCAGTGCGCTGCGCGGGCGACAGATCCCCATGGGTCATGGTCGCAGGGTGCGTGATGAGCGTTTCGGTGGCTCCCAGGTCTTCAGCGAGAGTCACGAGCTCGAGCGCTTCGACGAAGCGGCGACTCTCTTCGAGCCCTCCATTCAAGGAGAAGGTGACGAGACCGCCACCGCCCAGCTGCTGCCTTCTGGCGAGGTCGCGCTGAGGAAACGAGGCGAGCCATGGATAGGACACGGACGTGACCTCGGGGCATCGCTGAAGCCATTGCGCCACCGTGTGGGCGTTGTGGCTGTGAGCCTTCATCCTCAGCGGCAACGTCTTGAGCCCGTTGAGAGTGAGCCACGCGTTCCAAGGCGACTGAATGGCTCCGGTCGTCTTGCGTACGAGATCGATGCGTTCGACCAGCTCCGAATCGTGCGTCAGCAGCGCACCGCCCAAGCTGACGTTGTGACCGTCGATGTACTTCGTAGTCGAGTAGACGACGACGTCGGCACCCAGGTCTCCGGGCTTTTGCAGCGCAGCGGTCAGGAAGGTGTTGTCGACGGCGAGAAGCGCGGGATGGTCACGCAAGGCGTCACCGAGTGCCCCGAGATCGCTCACCTTGAGGGTCGGATTGGCGGGCGTCTCCACCAGCACCAGGCGGGTCCTGGGCTCGAGCGCCGCAACAACCGCTCCGACGTCGGAGCTGTCGACGTAGGTGGTGCGAACTCCCAGCGGGGCGACGATCTGGTCGAGCAGACGCGCCGTCCCACCGTAGACCACGTCGGAGCAGATCACGTGATCGTCAGCTCTGACGGTAGCCAGCACCAGGGCGGTGATCGCGGCCATTCCGGTCGAGAAGGCGCGAGCGTGCGGCAGACCTTCGAGCGCAGCCAGCGCTCGCTCGAGCTCCTGCACCGTGGGGTTGTGGGCGCGCGAGTACGTGAACTCGGGGGCCTCACCGATGGTGGGCTGGGCGTAGGTGGTCGTCTGATGGATGGGCGCGACGACGGATCGCGTCTCCGGATCGAGTGTGCGCCCGCCGCGAATGGCTGCCGTTTCCGGGTGTCTCCACGCCACGCTGGATGATCGGCCAAGTGATGAGTGGCCAGATGGTTGTGTAGTACTTCGTGCCATGAGTTGTCTCCTAGGACTAGTGGGAGAAAGGGCACGACGGTACGGACCGCTGAACGACCAAGTGCACTCTGCCCATCGCGAGCGCATCCGCGAGCGCTGAGAGCGCCCCTCAGACCGCAACCTCTTCAGGTTCTGAGTGCTTGCTGCGTTTTCGCCATTCATACCGTCGACTCACGGCATCAAGGGCGATTCGCTGACTTGGCGGGTGACCTCGGTGAAGGTCGGTTTTTGCCAGAGTTCTCTAGGAGTCAGACCTCTTCGAGTCTCGGGCCGCATCGCTCCCCGCCAGGGGCTTACCTCGGCACCGTGGCGTGAACGTCCCGTCTGGTCACGTTCAGCTCGGTTGCCGCCCGGGCTCCAAAAGAGGCGATCCCGGACTCTTGATGCTGCGCGAAGAGTAGGAGGGCAACAGCGGTCTTGTCAAGACGGTGGTCTCGAGCCCGGCAGTTGCCAGCCTGTCAGCCCGTCTTCCGCTTCTTGTCCAGGTGATAGGTCAGCGCAGCACCGAGACACACCGACAGCGGCCCCACCGCAACGTCATCATCAACGTGAAAGACGATCGCTCGACTGCCTTCGAAGCGCAGCTGACCGGGAAACCAGGAACGAAACGAATCCACGAGGGTCGTCTGGCAATGAACGTAGACGGCGTACTCCCCGCTCGACGACCTGCTGTCGATCCGGATCGTCGTCCCGCTCCCCGACTCTGACGTCAGGTAGGCCGGCTGCCCCCACTTGAGGGTCTCTTCGAGAGCACCGACACCCTCGGTCGATTCGGCGGTCTCGAAGATCAGCTCGCGGAGCGCGAGCAGTTTCTCGCGCGTGTCTCGCGAGTACGACTCGAAGACCGCGGCCACGTTGGGATCTATGAAGTCTCTCATCCGAGCCTTCTCCTTGACGGTCAACCTCGACATCGTCGACTCACGGGTCGGCATTCACCTCGTGCTCACTCACCTGGGCCGACTCGATCAGAACAGCGAGTTCGGCACCTGGACCATCCTGACGGAAACTGCGAAGTGCCTCTCGGCTCGTCCACTCCTCGTAGATGTTGACGCGATCTTCGTCGAGAGGGTCAGCAGCCACGACGAAGTCGAGACAGCCGGGGGTGGCGCGCGCGGCCTCAACTGCGGGCAGTGATTCTCTGACGAACTCGTCGCGCGATCCCCTGACGATGGCCAGTCTGCCCGCAACGATGATCAACGAGGACTCACTTTCTTGTTGCGGCCGCCAGCAGTCAGGTTCACAGACTCGAGGACAGCGCGCTGGAGGTCTTCAGGCCCGAGCATACCCGGCGCCAGCGATGGATCATGTGTCGGCCGTCGAGAAGGTCAAACACGGAA
>JANQPS010000632.1 GCA_028285365.1 Thermoanaerobaculia bacterium
GCTCGCTTCAGTGCGGCGGGAATGAGATCAACACAAGTCAGGCGCCAGCCCTCTGCCCGAATACGGTCCGCTGCGTGGAGTGCGAACTCGCCCGTCCCACACCCGAGATCCAAGATACTGCCGCCCGGGCCCGCCTTCAGCGAATCGACCTGCTCCCGCATGAAGCTCCGATACGCTGTCGTCGCGGTGAGGAGCTGCATCCCGACGGTCTCATCCTTGCCGACCAAGTAGTCATGCCAGAACTGCCTGACGTTGACCTGCAAAGACGGCGCTCGTGAACGCTCCGCGCGACTCTTCTGCTCCATCCTGGCAAGGTTTGGTACGACGGGAGCAAGAGGGCTGCCGGCTAGCATCGAAGATGCTTCTTCGGCGATGAGCTGGAACACCTCGAGCGCCTCCCGACTGTTCCTCAGTTGGTGCCCCGTCGGGACATCGATCAGCTTCCGGCTATTGGACGACCCGCCCGCGGACACCAAGTCCCGGATCCTGTCCAGATCAGTCCAGCCATCGTGTCGCCCGTGTAGCCAGGTCACAGGCACATCGATGGCCGCCATGTCGCGACGAGCATCTTCGAAGGTCCCAAGTCGCTTGACCAACACGTTCGATGCGGCGCGATCTATGTCGATCCGCACGCCGCCAAGCTCATGGACTCCGAACCGCACCCCACGCTGGGCACCAAGGACGTAGTCAACTCCGCCCGAGACGGACCTCATGGCCGACTGAACGTCGGCCATGCCCACGACGGCGACCCAACCCGCGAAGAGGTCCGGCTCCGCCCGGGCCAGCGCCCGCCGTCCTTCGATGGCAGCTAGGCTGAAGGTGACGAGCACTACCTTCGAAGCTCGGATTCCAGGCTCCGTCCTCAAATAGCGGGCAGCCGCAAGTAGGTCGTCCGCGGCTTGGCTGTATGTGAAGTGGAGTGTTTCGTCTCCTGGAGTCCTGCAACCCCGGTCAACGAACGACTCACCGCGGCGTTGCGTCCCGTCGTACCGCAGGACCGAAAGCGGCAGGCCAGCCGATCGGAAAGTCTCGACAAGGGTCGTTGCGAGCGGCAGCAGCGTTTCCTTCGTCCGGCCCCACGCGGGCGGAACCAAGACCGCGGGGGCGCCCTCCTCTGCCTCAGTTCGGTCGAGGAGAGCCTTGAGCGGTTGGCCCAAATCGTTCTGGAACTCGACCACGTTGATGTCGGCGCCGGAACGTCCGAGCCCCACCCGACGGACCGCTCGAGCAGGCGCAGCCTGTAGAGCACGACCCGCCAAGCTGATTCTCCGCCAAGCCTTCTGCAAGGGTCGATGCCGCAGGATCTCTTCGCGGCGTTCCACAGGAATCGCCGGCGTCGGCGCCACTGGGCTCACAGAAAGGCCAATACGTTTCCACCCCTCAGACAAGTCGCGCCGCTGGTGCCGGAGAACGCCGTACTCAGAGGTGCCGGCCTTGGGCCCTTCGAGGAAGTTCACTCGTAGGTTCGCCCCTACGGCCGGGAGCCCGTTCATCCGCGTCCGTACACCAAGGCCACCGATCGAGCTGTCAGCGACCCATGCTTCAAGCAGGCGGCCACCCGACTCCACCTCCAACTCCACACGCTGACCTTTGGAGGGACCTCGATCTCTCAGGTCGGACCGACGTTCGACCTGATGGATGTGCTCTGGGAACCTAATGCGAAGCTGGCTGCCAACGCTCGAGATCGGCTTAGCAGCCAAGACGTAAGAGGCGTCTCCCAAGTCGAAGGACAGGTAGATCGAGCTGTGCCGCTTCGAGTCGATGTTCTCATGGCGCAGAACGACGGAGTCGGGCTCGATAGACTCGACCCAAGCACGACGCGTCCGATTCCGACGGTCCATCCCATTCTGGAGGACAGTCGATGTCCGCTTGAGGTCCGCGAGGATCGCGAGGATCTGGTCGCGACCTGAGAAGGACTCTCGGTGTAGAGCTGTGAAGTCTGCGGGCCCCGCCTGCACTTCGTCCCCTGGAACTAGCCGCTTTGCACTAGCCGCCTGCGAAACGGCATTCTACGGGCGGGCAAGCGCGCTTTTCAACAGAGACCCAGGCTGAAAAGGCAAATTTTTCAGGGTGTTGTGTAATTTTCCCCAGCCGCGCAACGCCACACTTCTGGCCGAACTAGGGCTAAGTCCCCGCACCCCCGAGATTCACCAGTTTCAACCCAGCCTCACGCAAGATGTCAAGGGAGCTTGCGCCGAGCGGATACTCCCCGTTGTAGACGACGGCGGTGATGCCGGCGTTGATGATCATCTTCGTGCACTGCAGGCACGGCGACATGGTCGTG
>JANQPS010000644.1 GCA_028285365.1 Thermoanaerobaculia bacterium
CACGACCACCAGGAAGATGCCGGTGAAGATCGCCGGAAAGAACTGCTCGGCGAGGAGCGGCATCACGGTCTCCTGATCTTCGAGAACCGGAAACAGGGCGCGTCCCGCGATACCGGTGAACACGGCTCCGAGGTCGAACAGGGTGATACAGAGGGTTGCGATCAAACCCCCGCGCCTGATCTCTCGCACGTCGCGCGCCGCCATGAAGCGCACCAGCAGCTGCGGAACGCCGAGGAAAGCCAGCCCGATGGTCACCATGCTCAGAACGGCCAGCACCCCTTCGTAAGTCATGCCGTAGGAGCCCATCGGCAGCAACAGAGCCGGATCGGCTGCGGCCAGGCTGCTCATGACCGCTCCCCAGCCGCCCGCGGCATGGAATCCCACGAGCGGCAGAACCACCAGCGCGAGCAACATCAGCACTCCCTGAACGAGATCGCTGTAGGCAACCGCCTTGAAGCCCCCGACCGTGGTGTAGAAGAAAGTGACCACAGCACCGACGATCACTCCGGTCGTGTAGGTCATGCCGAGAAACGAGCTGAAGGCCTTGCCAGAGGCCACGAGCTGAGCCGAGCAGTAGGTTGCCGCCATCGACAGCAGGATGACGACGCTGACCTTGCGAATCAGCTGAGCGCGGTCAGCAAAACGCTCCTCGAGGAAGTCCGGAACGGTGATCGATCGATAACGGTCCGTGAGCACCTTGAACGGACCGGCCACGAGCAGCCAGCCGAGCGTGACTCCGATCACTTCCCCGACCACCACCCAGAGTGCGTGAATGCCGACCAGGTAGCCCATACCGGTCAACCCGAGAAGCAGCCAACCACTCTCACCCGTTGCGTTCGAGCTGAAGGCCACGACCCAGGAGGGGAGCGACTTGCCGGCGACGTAGTAGCCGTCGAGACCGCGCTCCCGCCGGGACCACCAGCCAAGGCCCACGAGCACGAGGAGGTACACGAGAAGCGGTACGAGAACCCAGAAGGAGACTTCCATGATCAGTCTCCGCTCTCTCGCCGCCGTTTTCGACGCACGAGCCGAGCCACCAGGTGGAGCACCAACCCCCCGGAGGCTGCCAGAACGAGGAGGAACCAGGCGCTCAGGGGCAATCCTCCGAGGAGGGCGCCGGTCTCGGCGGAAGCAAGCATGGGAGGCAGTCTCACGATCACTCCTCTGGCACCCTTTCTGGCACCCCTCTGGCACTCCTCCGGGCGTCTCCACTTCGGGTCGCCCTGGCCAACTGCGATACGTGGTCCGAGCGCTGGTCCCAAAGGCCAGCGCGTCGATGTCCTGACTCGGGGGTCGGCTCACTATACTGACGTTGCCTCGAAGCCACGACTGAAACGACCGCATCGGAGCATCATGAGTTCGTCAATCGACCGCCTGCCTACTCCAGCGGTCCTCGTCGAGCGGCGTCGACTCGAACGCAACATCGAGCGGATGCAAGGTCGCGCCGAGCGAGAGGACGTCGCCCTCCGTCCGCATGTCAAGACCCACAAGTCACCCACGATCGCTGGACTCCAACGCGAGGCTGGCGCCAAGGGCTTGACCTCGGCAAAACCGAAAGAGGCGCTCGCCTTAGCCACTGCCGGCTTCGAAGACCTTCGTATCGCCTACCCGGTCATCGGCGAGTCTCACTACCGGACCCTGCTGCGCATCAGCGAGATGGCCCGAATCAGTTTCTGTATCGACTCGCTAGCCGGCGCCGATCTCGCCCAGAGCTTCTTCAGACGTCACGCAACGCCCATCGACGTCCTCATCAAGGTCGATTGCGGCTACGGACGTGCTGGCCAACCGTGGGACGGCAAAAAGCTCCGTGCGCTCGCCGAGCACATCTCGAGACAGTCCCACCTGCGGCTCGTCGGAATCCTGACCCATGCTGGACATTCGTACGGTGCTGTGGATCGGCTCGAATCCGGCGAAGCCACCAACCTGAGGGACGCGGTCGCAGAAGTCTCGCGCCAAGAGCGAGACACCATGCTGCAGGCAACCCTACGGTTGCGCGACTGTTTCGCATCGGACACTCCAGAGATCTCGATCGGCTCCACCCCGAGCATGTCCTCGTTCGAGAATCGCACCGAAGACGGCCTGAAGATCACGGAGATCCGCCCCGGCAACTACGTCTTCAACGACCTCATCCAGGTTGGACTCGAGGTCGCCCGACCGGGCGACTGTGCGCTCACCGTGCTCGCAACGGTGATCAGCTCGCAGGGCGGTCGCTGTCTCCTCGACTGCGGCAAGAAGACACTCACCTCCGACACCTCGGATTTCCCGGGCTTCGGACGTCTCTTGGCTCAACGGGACGACATGAGTCCACTCGAGGGCTGGACGCTCGATGCTCTCTCGGAGGAGCACGGCTGGGTGTCTCGATCGGACGATGCGACACATCCGAGCATTGGGCAACGCATCAGCGTCCTGCCCAACCACGCCTGTGTCGTCGTCAACACCCAGAGTCAGCTCTATCTCGTAGACGGTGACGAAGTCGTCGCGATCCTCAAGGTCGTCGGGCGCGCCTAGAGGAGGCCCGCGCTCGCACCAGATCCGGAACCGCAAGAAGAGCCGCGGACAGAGCCACAGAGAGAGCAGGGCTCGACTCTGACAAATCGGTGACAGAGCGCACGACGGACCGGATAGCATCCCGACCGGGTGCTGCTGCGCCCAGCATCGATCCCATTTGCTCGCGGAGAACAGTGATGTTCCAGACCCTCACGTCTCGTTTCATGAAGTCTCACACCCGTCCTCGAACGGCTCACAGCCTCCTCATCGTAGCCGCGGCATTTCTGCTCGGTCTTCCCGCGAGCGAGCTCGCAGCAGCCGCGGAGGACGGCGAAGGTCAGTTCCTCTCGCGAACGCGACGCCTCGTCTTCGAGGGGAAGCGCTCAGGAGAGGGTTACTTCTCTCCCGACGGGACGCAGATGGTCTTTCAGGCTGAGCGCGAAGAGGGTAACCCGTTCTACCAGATCTACCTGATGGACATGACGAATGGGGACACCCGGCTGGTCTCGCCGGGTCACGGCAAGACCACCTGTGCCTTCATCCAGCCGGGTACGGGCCGCATCCTCTACTCGTCGACCCACCATGACCCCAAGACCCTCGATCTCCAGAAGGAAGAGCTCGACTTTCGAGCCTCGGGCCAGGAGCGTCGCTACTCGTGGGACTACGACCCGGAGATGGAGATCTACCTCTGGGACCCCGAGACGAAAGAGAGTACGCGACTCACGAACGCCCTCGGGTACGACGCTGAAGGGAGCATCTCACCCGACGGCGAGTGGGTCGTCTTTGCATCCATGCGTCAGGCATACGAGCGCGAGCTGAGCGAAACAGAAAAGAAGCAGTTCGAGATCGATCCCGCCTACTTCAGCGATCTCTACGTCATGAAGATCGATGGCAGCGAGCTCAAGAAGGTCACCGACACGCCGGGCTACGACGGTGGTCCCTTCTTCTTTCCGGACGGCTCGCGCATCATCTGGCGTCGCTTCGACGAGTCGGGCCTCACCGCTGACGTCTGGAGCGCCAAGCCCGACGGCAGCGACGCCAAGCGGCACACCAACTTCGGCGCCATGAGCTGGGCTCCCTACGTACATCCGTCAGGCGACTACATCCTCTTCGCCTCGAACAAGTTGGGATTCAGCAACTTCGAAGTCTTCATGGTCGACGTCGCCGGCAAGAAAGAACCCGTCCGGGTGACCTATGCGGACGGCTTCGATGGCCTCCCGGTCCCTACTCCCGATGGCAAGCAACTCGTCTGGACTTCCGGTCGTCACGGCGGGAAAGGCGCCCAGCTCTACGTCGCCAACTGGAACCACGAAGCAGCGCTCGAGGCCCTGAGCCAGAGCCCACCCCGCACCGAGAACGCCAAGTAAGTAGCCAACTGCTCGAGTACCCGAGAGATCGTCATGAGAATCGTTTCCAACCCACACTCGCCGATCGCCGCCCTGGCAGCGACCGCCACCTTGACCCTCACCATCATGGTGGGCCCCACGAGCGCCTTCGCCCAGAACGGCGACTCCACCCTCGACCGCCTCAAACAGCACGTCGAGACCCTGGCCTCACCCGAGCTGACCGGTCGCCGCACCGGCACGGACGGAGCCCGCAAGGCGGCCGACTACCTGGACGAGCGTCTACGCGAGATCGGACTCGTCCCGATCACGGGCGACACCGACCTCTTCGATCCCTTCGACTTCACCTCGGGCACCAAAGACGGCGGTTCGAGCATCAAGGTGGGC
>JANQPS010000645.1 GCA_028285365.1 Thermoanaerobaculia bacterium
GGTCGTGGAACGGGCGTGTCTTCCGCGTGTCATCCTGACCGAAGGGAAGGACCTCGCCCCTTGTGTTGCTCCTTCGAGCGCCTTTCCGTCGTTGGGATGGACGCTGCTGTTCTGATTCGGTCGTCGGGAAGACGTGGTCGAGACCCGCAGGATGAGCCGACTCGATTTCCGCGGAGTCCACAGGAGCTGGGTTATGGGCCGGTCGAGAATCGCCTTTGGCTCTCTCGACCTCGGTGCTGTTGAGGGGAGGGTTCATGGGGCCGGACGAGGCCGCCTTCGGCTCTCTCGTCCTCGATCGCGTGAGTTCGCAGCGCTCGATCCTTCGCTGGCTTGGTGGAGCTGCGCCTCTGGCGCAGTTCCACCGCCCTCTCAGGATAGCCCTACGGCCCACGTCGGTACCCCGACGTGGGCCTACGGGCTACAATCCCTGGCACTGTGTTGGAGATCGAGGTTCTGGGCTGTTTCGGGGGGGAAAGCCCCGAGTGTCTGTTGACCTGTTTGCTGGTCAACAGGAGCGTTGCATTGGACGCTGGCTGTCTTTGCCAGGCGCTGCCTTTGGAGCGCCAGCTCGACGTCAAGAGCGTGGTCATCACTCACTCCCACATGGACCACACGAACTCGCTGCCGTTCTTCGTGGACAACGTCTTTGGGAGGATCGAAGGCGGGGTCACGATCTACGGTTCGGAGCCGACGCTGTACTCGGTGCGCAAACACCTGTTCAACAGCGCCAGCTGGCCTGATTTCTCTCTGTTGCCGAATCATCTCGAGCCGGCAATTCACTTCGAGTCTTTCGAGGACGAGCGAGAGCTGGTCATCGGGGACGTTTCGTTCCTGCCGATTGCCGTCGATCACGTCATCCCCACGCACGGCATGTTGATCGAGAGCGGAGGCGCATCCTTCTTGTGGTCGAGCGACACCGGACCCACGCAGCGTTTCTGGGAAGTGGCAAATCGCACACCAAATCTCAAGGGGATTGCGATCGACGTCAGCTTCGACAACTCTCTGCAGCAGGTGGCCGATGCCTCGGGCCACTTGACGCCCGCGACGCTGGCGAGCGAGCTGGAGAAGCTCGAGGTCGACGTGCCGCTCTACATTCATCACCTCAAGCCCTTCTGCATCGACGCCATCACCCGAGAGATCGAGGGGGTGGCGCGAGGGAGAGTGCAGCTTCTGGAGCAGGGCAGGACCTACCGGTTCTGACGATCTCCGTGGCAAGCGATCAGTCGGCTGCGAGCGTTTGAGCATCCCATCCGCACGTCAGATCCGCCTGTTCGAGCCCGATGGGGCTCCGAGCCCGCCTCCGCGACCGCGTCGGCTCCTGTCGAACGGCGCGAGCTTCGAGGTACTCGTGCTCGGGTCCGGAAGTGCCGGTAACAGTGTCGTTCTGCGCTCGGCGGATTCGGTGGTGCTGCTGGACGCGGGTTTCTCGTGTCGTGAGCTCGTCACGAGGCTGGAGCGAGTCGGCGTCAAACCCGGGTCTCTCGACGGCATTGTCGTCACGCACGAGCACAATGACCACTGCAAAGGTGTCGCGCTGCTGTCGCGTCGGTACAAGCTGCCCGTGTACGCGACGGCTGGAACCTTCAGGGGCCGTGCCTTCAGGCAGGTGCAGCGCCGCAATGTCGTGCGTGCGCGCGAAGCGTTCGAGGTGGGGTCGTTCGAGATCGAGGCTTTCGGAGTGCCACACGACGCCCGCGAGCCCGTCGGATTCACAGCAACCGGCAACTGTGGCGGCAAGGCCGGTCTGGCGGCGGATCTCGGCGCGTTGCGGGGTCGTGCACGCGACAGCCTGAGGCGCTCTCAGGTGCTCGTGCTCGAGTCCAATCACGATCTCGACATGCTCCGACGCGGTCCGTATCCGTGGTCGCTGAAGCGACGCGTGGCCTCTGAACGAGGACATCTCTCGAACGTCGATGCGGCTGCTGCGGTGGCTGATCTCGCCGATGCCGAACTCGAGACTGTGGTGCTCTATCATCTGTCGCGCACGAACAATCTTCCGGGCCTGGCGCACACGGCGATGAGCGAGAGTCTGGATCGGTTGGGAGCACGCGTCGATGTCGTACTGTCGCAGCAGGACGGTCCCACTGGCTGGCTGGAGGTTGGTTCATGAGTCAAGGCGATAGCGAGAGCTCGCCATCCCGATTTCGTGCCCGAGTGCACGTCTATCCCAGGCGCGAGATTCTCGATCCGCAGGGTCGGGCGATCGGAGAAGCGCTCGCGCGCCTCGGTTTCGACGAAGTCGCCGGAGTTCGTGCCGGCAAAGGCTTCGAGGTCGAGCTCACCGCTACCGACAAAAGCGCGGCGGTTGCACAGCTCGAGCGGATGTGTAGCGAGTTGCTCGCCAACCCGATCACCGAGGATTACTCGGTAGAGCTGCTGGAGGATTCGGCTCGATGAAGTGTGGCGTAGTGGTCTTCCCCGGGAGTAACTGCGACCACGACGTCTACCACGTGCTCCGTCATGTCACGGATCAGGACGCGAGCTTCCTGTGGCACGAGCGAGACGACGTCGACGGCTGTGATCTGGTCGTGCTTCCCGGCGGCTTTTCGTACGGTGACTACCTTCGAGCCGGGGCCATGGCGGCTGTGTCCCCGGTGATGGCGGCCGTGAGGCAGCACGCCGACAATGGCGGGCTGGTTCTGGGAATCTGCAACGGCTTTCAGATCCTGCTGGAGGCTGGGCTGTTACCTGGCGCCATGAGGCGCAACCGTGACCTGCGATTCCTCGGTTGCGACGTGAGGGTGCGAGTCGAGCGCAACGATCTGCCGTTCACGAGAGGCTACGACGTTGGTCAGGTGCTTCGGCTTCCCGTCGGACACGCAGAGGGCAACTACGCTGATACGGCGGCTGCTCTCGACCAGCTCGAGGCCAACGGTCAGGTGGTGTTTCGCTACGTCGACGCGAGCGGTGATGCCGATGAGGCCGGATCGGGAAACCTGAACGGCGCCGAACGAGCGATCGCCGGCATCTGCAATCGTCAGGGCAACGTGTGCGCGCTCATGCCGCACCCCGAGAGAGCGGCCGAGGAGGTCCTGGGCCAGACAGACGGTCTGGCCATGTTCGCGGGTCTGGTCGGATCCCTGACCGCCACAACCGACTCGCGAGTAGGGGCAACGTCGTGAGCTCGGGAGGTGACACCGCTGACGGGTTCGCCGAGAACGTCGCACTGACCCGCAGGCGCATCAAGATGGAGCCGGTCGTCGACCTGGAGCTGGCTCTCGAGCATGGTCTGATCGACGAAGAGTTCGACCAGCTGCGCTCGTTTCTCGGTAGAGAGCCGAGTTACACCGAACTGGGGATCACGTCGGCCCTCTTCTCGGAGCACTGCTCCTACAAGTCGTCGAAGACCTGGCTTCGTGAATTCCCTACGAGCGGTCCGCGGGTCGTGCAGGGGCCCGGTGAGAATGCAGGCATCGTCGATATCGGCGACGGCTGGGTGGCGGCGTTCAAGATGGAGAGCCACAACCACCCGTCTTACATCGCGCCGTACCAAGGAGCCGCGACGGGTGTCGGCGGCATTCTGCGCGACGTCTTCACGATGGGTGCGCGACCCATAGCGTGCCTCGATTCGCTTCGCTTCGGCGAGATCGATGCGCCGAGGATGAGGCACCTGGTGGACGGCGTCGTCCGCGGTATCGGTGACTACGGCAACTGCGTCGGCATCCCGACGGTCGGTGGAGAGTGCGGCTTTCACGCGTCCTACAACGGCAACATCCTGGTCAACGCGTTTGCCCTTGGCGTCTGTAGACGGGAGGGTATCTTCAGGGCCGAAGCCTCCGGGGTCGGCAACCCGATCTTGTACGTCGGCTCCCGTACCGGCCGCGATGGAATCCATGGCGCCACGATGGCGTCGGAGTCGTTCGACGAGGAGAGTGAGGCGAAGCGGCCCACGGTCCAAGTCGGAGATCCGTTCACCGAGAAGATCCTGCTCGAAGCGTGTCTCGAGGCGATGCGCACCGGAGTCGTCGTTGCGATCCAGGACATGGGCGCTGCTGGCCTGACGAGCTCTTGCTTCGAGATGGCGAGTCGAGGTGATGCGGGCTTCGAGCTGGATCTCGAGAAAGTGCCGTTGCGAGAGCCTGCGCTCACTCCTTACGAGATGATGCTCTCGGAGTCTCAAGAGCGCATGGTGGTCGTCGCGAGTCAGGGTGGCGAAGCGACCCTGGAAGAGATCTTCAAGCGGTGGGGTCTCCAGGTGGTCCCCATCGGACACGTCACGGCGACGGGACGGGCACTCCTGCGCTACGACGGCGACGTGGTTGCGGACATGCCGGTCAGCCCGCTCGTGGACGAGGCGCCGGTCTATGAGCGACCGGTGCGCGAAGCCGGGGCGCAGGATCCGGCAGCGGTGCCCGAATGTGAAGACCCCACAGGTGCACTGAGGACCCTCCTGGGGACACCCGAGCTGGGGTCGAAGGAGTGGATCTCCGATCAGTACGACTCGACGGTACGTAGCAATACGGTCGTGGGCCCGGGCGGCGACGCGGCTGTCCTACGCGTCAAAGGGGTGCGTGCCGGATTGGCGCTCACCTCGGACGTCAATCCGAGCTACTGTGCTCTCGACCCGCGTGAAGGAGGGCGCCAGGCGGTTGCCGAGGCGGCCAGGAACCTGGCCTGTGTGGGGGCGCTGCCGATCGGACTGACCGACTGCCTCAACTTCGGCAACCCCGAGAACCCCGCGGTGGCTTTTCAGTTGCGTGAGTGCATTCGAGGGATGGCCGAGGCGTGCCAGGTCTTGGAGGTTCCAGTGGTCTCGGGCAACGTGTCGCTCTACAACGAGACGGACGGTGACTCGATTCATCCCACCCCGACGGTCGCGATGGTCGGCCTGATCGAGGAGCTCGGAGTCAATCCCGGCTGGTGTCGTGAGGCGAGCTTCGTCGAGAGTCAGGACCGACTCGTGTTGTTGGGAAGTGATGATCTCGAGTACGGAGGATCGTCCTATCAGAGGTTGCTTCTAGGCGCCGAGTCGGGTCGCCCGCCTCGAGTCGATCTGCAAGCAGAACGGCAGCTCGGGGACCTTTTGCGCGCCGGGTTTGGCAGCGGTCTCGTCAAGACCGCGCACGACATCTCCAATGGTGGCCTTGCGGTTGCCTTGGCCGAATGCACCTTTGCGCGCTCGCTCGGGTGCAGCGTGCGTGTCCAGGGCGGCGTGGGCTCGTTGTTCTCCGAGTCGCAGGCTCGGGTCGTCGTGGCTGTTGCTGCAAGATACCTCGACTCGTTCCTGGAGCTGGCCTCGCGCTCGACCGTCGACGCCCGCGAGATCGGCGAGGTCGGTGGCGACCGCCTGCGGATCGGCTTCGATGGAGGTGAGCTCGACGAGCAGGTAGACGTTCTGCGCGAGATCTGGCGCACTGCCTTGCCGAAAGCTCTCGACCTTTGACTTCGGCTGCCCTTAGACTGCATCCGGCAGGGCCTTAGAGGAGAATCTCGAGGACGATGTGCGGCATTTGTGGAGTCGACGGGCACTCAGACGCGGCTAACCTGACCTACCTTGGCCTCTATGCTCTCCAGCATCGTGGCCAGGAGAGCTCCGGCATCGTCTCGTGGGACGGTCAGCGCGCTCACGTCGAGCGCGGCATGGGACAGGTTGCCGAGATCTTCAAGCCCCAGACGATTGGTGCGCTGCCCGGCGATCGGTCACTTGGCCACGTTCGCTACTCGACCGCAGGGCCGTCGGCACTGGCCAACGCTCAGCCGATCGTGGTCAAGACCTCGATGGGACCCCTGGCGATCGTGCACAACGGCAACCTCGTCAACGGTGTCCAGCTCCGCAAGGAGCTCGAAGAGGAAGGTTCGATCTTCCAGACGACCAGCGACACGGAGGTGATTCTCCACCTGATGGCGCGCAATCCGCGGCGAGATCCGGTCGAATCACTGATGGTTGCGTTGGAGCGGCTGGAAGGTGCGTACTCGATCCTGCTGATCACCAGAGACTCGCTCGTGGCGGCGCGAGATCCTCACGGTTTTCGTCCCCTGAGCGTCGCACGACTGCAGGGGGCGACGGTTTTTGCCTCGGAGAGCTGCGCCTTCGACTTGCTCGGGGCGGACAGCGTTCGCGAGCTCGCTCCTGGAGAGGTGGCTGCGTCACGCAACGGTGAGCTCGAGACCTACACGCTCTCACCCGCGGCACAGACCAGTCGCTGTGTCTTCGAGCACATCTACTTCGCGCGACCCGATAGTCAGATCTTCGGCGACTCGGTGTCCCAGTCGCGACGTGAGATGGGGCGACAGCTCGCGCGGGAGTCGCCGGTCATCGCCGATCTCGTGACGCCCGTGCCCGACAGCGGGCTGTACGCGGCACTGGGCTTTGCTCAGGAGTCCGGCGTGCCGTTCGACTTCGGGCTGATCCGCAACCACTATGTGGGGCGGACGTTCATCGAGCCGAAGCAGTCGATTCGCGACTTTGGCGTGAAGGTGAAGCTCAATCCGGTGCGAGAGCTGATCAGCGGTCGCCGAGTGGTCTTGGTCGATGACTCGATCGTGCGGGGTACGACCTCCAAGAAGATCGTGCGCATGGTCCGCGAGGCGGGAGCCACTGAGGTCCATCTCCGCATCACCTCTCCGCCCAACGCGTTCCCCTGCCACTATGGAATCAACACCCCGACCCGCGAGGAGCTCATCGCGTCGTCGCAGAGTGTCGATGACATTCGTGAGTTCACCGAAGCCGACTCCCTGGCCTACCTGAGTCTGGACGGCTTGCTGACCTGCGTGTCCGGGTCACCGCGGGGATACTGCACTGCGTGTTGGTCGGGTGAGTATCCCGTCGATGTTCGCGGTGCCGTGGCGGCGCAGCAAGAGCTCTTCGCTATCGGGGCGGAGTCCTGACGGGTGTCGTTTGGGCCTCTCGAGGAGAGTCGTCAGCTGCGGGCCGCGACATGAGAGAGCCCGGGAGCCCCCTGGTCTGTTCTCGACCTTCGAGGCCTTCGGGAGCGACCTCGTGAGCGACATCGGTCCTGGTGGTCCGATGTCCCCGAAACGAGTCCTGCAAAGCGGGACACCGGGACTGGAGCGCAGCCATGAGTAAAGGTGACGGAGACTCGGCGTATCGCCGCGCCGGAGTCGACATCGACGCGCAGGATCAGGCTCTGGAGCGAGTCAAGAAGCTCGTCGCGTCGACACGCACGGCCGGCGTCTTGAGTGACATGGGAAGTTTCGGGGGGCTCTACGAGCCGCCTGGCGGCGTAGACCAGCCCGTACTCGTGGCGTCTGCCGACGGCGTGGGAACAAAACTCGCTGTCGCCAAGCTGGCGTCGGACTACACGACGGTGGGTGAGGATCTCGTCAACCACTGCGTCAACGATATTCTCGTCCAGGGCGCGAGACCGCTGTTCTTCATGGACTACGTCGGCGCCGGCGAGCTCGATCCGAAATGCATGGAGGAGTTGGTCGGCGGGGTCGCCAGGGGCTGCCGGGCCAACGGCTGTGCCCTGCTCGGTGGCGAGACCGCCGAGATGCCCGGGTTCTATCAGCCGGGAGACTACGAGCTCGTTGGATTTGTGGTCGGGCTGCTCTCGAAACCAGACCTGCTCGACGCTAGTCGGGTCCGCGAGCAGGACGTGCTCGTCGGCCTGCCTTCCGCGGGGCTCCACACGAACGGTTTCTCCCTGGCGCGAAAGGTCCTGTTCGAGACTCGAGGCCTGGGCCTCGACGACGCTGTCACGACTGCGGGAGAGACGGTCCGGGACGTGTTGCTCGCGCCTCACGTGTCCTACCTGGGGTGCCTCGAGCCTCTCTTGCAGCATCCGGGTCTCCACGCCATGGCCCACATCACCGGCGGCGGCCTCAACGACAATGTTCCTCGTGTGCTTCCCGAGAACACCCATGCCGAGATCAGGCTCGGCACTTGGGAGATTCCGGAGGTCTTCTACAAGATCCAGGAGTGGGGCGAGGTCGAGACCGACGAGATGTTTCGGGTCTTCAACATGGGCGTTGGCATGGTGCTGATCGTCGCGCCTGCCGAGCTGGGCGACGTGCTCAAGGTCCTCAAGGATGCGGGCACCAAGGCTTTCCCGATGGGTACGGTTCAGAGTGGCGGCCGTGGTGTCGCCTACCACCTCGAGAAGGACCTGGAAGCAGAGGAACCAGTCGACTGAGCGGGGGCCGCGAAGCCCGCGTCAGATGGAGTGAGCTTGGGAAGTCAGAATCGCCGAAGTCAGGATCGACAGAGAGCGAGAGTGGCCGTTCTTCTCTCGGGCCGCGGGAGTAACTATCTCGCGTTGCAGGACGCGGTCGACGACGGTCGTGTTCCGGCAGAGGTCGTGCTGGTGCTGAGCAATCAACCAGGAGCCCAGGGCTTGGAACGCGCGAAAGAGCGAGGAGTCGCGACGAAGGTCGTGCCGCACCGGGGAGAGCCGAGCCGTGCCGCCCACGAGCGCAAGGTGCTGGCAGCTCTCGAGGAGGCGAAAGTCGACTGGGTGTGCCTGGCAGGCTACATGCGACTTCTCGGTCGCGATTTCGTCGAGCACTACACCGAGCGGATCCTCAACATCCATCCGAGCCTGCTCCCCTCGTTCCCCGGCTTGCACGTGCACGAGCAGGTGATCGAGCACGGTGCCCGTGTCTCGGGTTGCACCGTCCACCTCGTCGACGCCGGGCTCGACAGCGGGCCTATCGTGGTTCAGCGCAGTGTCTCCGTGCTCGACGACGATACGCCCGAGACGCTGGCCGCTAGGGTCCTGGAACAAGAGCACTTGGCCTATCCAGAGGCCCTTGTGCGGCTTCTCGGTGAGCCCTGGAGAGTCGAAGGGCGCCGGATCGTCTTCGGATGAACTTTTCGGCACGCGCAGGGTTGACACCGCTTCTCGGCCTGTACTAGACTGCGCTTTCCGCGTCGGGAAACGCATGTCTCGTGCCCTCGACTACCGGCCTCCAGGCCGCCCTTGAGCTCGCGAGACCGTACCGGCACGGAACCGAAAATCGGGGTCGCTCTGCAGTTGACAGGCTGCTAGTCGGTCAGCTACGATGCGCGACCTTGCTTCGAGAGAAGCGCCGGTTCTTTGAAAACTGAATAGAAGAAGATGACGGTTCAACGTCGGCTCTCGCACCCTGTTTTTGGGGGGTAGCGAGGGTCCGGAAATGACGCTTCGGCGTCATCATCCGAATTCCAAAAGAAAAAGCTAGCGCTCAGGCAGAGCTTCGCTCTGTCGGAACGTTCAGGATTTAACTGGAGAGTTTGATCCTGGCTCAGAATGAACGCTGGCGGCGTGCCTTACACATGCAAGTCGAGCGCGAAAGTAACCTTCGGGTTGCGAGTAGAGCGGCGAACGGGTGAGTAACACGTGGGTAATCTGCCCTAGAGTGGGGAACAACTTGGGGAAACTCGAGCTAATACCGCATACGTCCTTCTGGCCTCGGCCGGAAG
>JANQPS010000688.1 GCA_028285365.1 Thermoanaerobaculia bacterium
CGGCCCTCCACTCGTGAAGATGGCCATCGAGGAGATCGTCGATGAAGAGGCACTCGGCGGCGCGGAAATGCACTCGCGCACGAGCGGGCTCTCGGACTATCTCGCTCGAGACGAGCTCGACGGCCTGCGAATCACTCGCCAGATCGTCAGACACCTCCGCTGGCACAAGCTCGGACCGGGTCCGTCGGAATCACCCGACCCGCCTGTGCACGATCCTGTCGAGTTGATCGGCTGCGCATCCGCCGACGTGCGGATCCCCTTCGAGATTCGCGAGATCTACGCGCGTATTCTCGACGGCAGCCGGTTCGAGGAGTTCAAGCCGCTCTACGGCGACAAGCTGGTCTGCGGCTGGGGCTCGATCTGTGGCTTCCCGGTCGGCTTGCTCGGCAACAACGGCATCTTGTTCTCTGAAGAAGCCAAGAAAGGCTCGCAGTTCATCCAGCTGTGCAACCGAACCCACACGCCACTCGTGTTCCTGCACAACATCACCGGCTTCATGGTCGGCTCGAAGGCGGAGCAGGGTGGCATCATCAGAAACGGCGCCAAGATGATCAACGCGGTCAGTAACTCGACCGTGCCCCACTTCAATCTGATGGTCGGCGCGGGCTACGGCGCCGGTAACTACGGAATGGCCGGCAGGTCGTACGGACCGCGCTTCGTCTTCTCCTGGCCCAACCATCGCATCGCCGTCATGGGCCCCAAACAGCTGGCAGGGGTGATGGACATCATCGCTCGCAACGCGGCTGAGGGGAGAGGACAGCCGGTCGACGAAGAAAAGCTCGCTGCACGCACCTCGGCTCTCGAGGCTCAGATCGACGAGGAGTCCACAGCCCTCTACTCGACGGGTCGCCTGTGGGACGACGGCATCATCCATCCAGCCGACAGCCGCACCGTGCTCGGCCTGGCACTTTCGGCTGCTCACTCCAACGTCGTCCAGGGGGCGACCGAGTACGGAGTCTGGCGCCACTGATGGGGATGTCGAGGCTACTGATCGCCAATCGCGGCGAGATCGCAGTGCGTATCGCGAAGTCGGCTCATCGCCTTGGGCTCGACACGGTGGGCGTCTACTCGACTCCTGACGAGAACGCACTTCACACGAACGTGGTCGACGAAGCCGTCGCTCTCGGCGGCACGACGCCGGCGGAGTCTTACCTGCGCGCCGACGCCATCCTGGAGGCCGCGAAGCGAACGGGTGCCACAGCGGTTCATCCCGGCTACGGGTTCCTGGCAGAGAGCGCCGACTTCGCGCAACAGGTGATCGATGCCGGACTCACCTGGGTTGGCCCGACTCCGGATCAGATCAGCAAGCTGGGCGACAAGATCACCGCGAAGCGCACGGCGTCCGGCTCGGGCGTCCCTACGACCCCAATCTTCGAGGTCGCTCCTGGTCTCGTACCGCCGGACGTCCCGATGCCCGCGCTGGTCAAGGCGGCTGCCGGTGGTGGCGGACGGGGGGTGCGCATCGTGCGCACCCCGGACGAGCTCGCCGACGCCGTCGATGCAGCGGCTCGTGAAGCCGACGCCGCGTTTGGCGACGGCACCGTGTTCATCGAACCATTCATCGAACGAGGTCGGCACATCGAGGTGCAGATCCTCGGCGATGCGCACGGCGACGTCGTACATTTCGGCGAGCGCGAGTGTTCGATCCAGCGCCGTAACCAGAAGGTGATCGAAGAGTCGCCGTCAGCGGGCATCAGCGACGAGATCCGCTCGCGGCTCCACGCTGGCGCCCTTGCGCTAGCTCGCGCCGTCGGCTACCAGAACGCTGGGACGGTCGAATTCCTGGTCGGAGACGACGATACCGTGACCTTCCTCGAGGTCAACACGCGTCTTCAGGTCGAGCACCCGGTCACCGAAGCCGTCACCGGAATCGACCTCGTGGAGCTTCAACTTCGGGTCGCGGACGGCGAGCCCCTCGGGCTCTCGCAAGACGACATTCGCGTCGAGGGTCACGCCATCGAGGCTCGCGTCGTCGCCGAAGACCCCTCTTCGGGATGGCTTCCCTCGACCGGCACCCTGACCTGCTTCGAGATGAGTGACGAAGTCCGAGTCGATACCGGCTTCGCGACCGGCTCGCTGGTCTCGTCCGACTACGACTCCCTGCTGGCCAAGGTCATCGCTCACGCAGCATCGCGCGATCAAGCAGCGAGGCTCCTGGGGAGGGCGCTGAGATCGTCCTGCGTCGCTGGCGTCGAGACCAACCTGAACGCTCTCCAGGCGATTCTCGCCGACCGCGACTTCCTCGACGCCAACACCCCGATCACATACTTGGACGAACATCCACGGCTAGCGAGCCCGGATCTCGCCGAACCCGTCAGACGCGCACTTCTCCTCGGCGCAGTCTTCGCACTGGAACACCAGAACCGTCGTACTTCGCCAACTCGTTTCGCGCCTTCGGGATGGCGCAATCTCCGAACGGTCGGCCAACGCGTCGTGCTCGAAAGCACCGGTAGCCCCGGTGACGTCTGTCATGTCGAGTACGTTCTCGACGGTCGCGACGCCGACGTCCTGCTCGGCACCTGGCCAGAGATCCAGGACGACGGAAGTCTCGCCGAGGATGAGCGGGAGCGCCTCGCCGTTCGGCTACTCGAACGCATCGACACGAGGCAAGTCGTCGAGATCGACGGCCTGCGTAGCGTCGTCGACACCGAGATCTCTCCAGCAGAAGGCGTGGTTTTGACCAGCTGCCCACGGGGTTCGAGGTCTTGGAGTCTCCGGCCGCTTTTTGTCGAACCCGACACGACAGTCTCCGGCAGCGGTCCGGTCTCTCCTCTGCCTGGCACCGTCATCTCAGTGGCCGTCTCCGAGGGCGACGTCGTCGACGAGGGACGCCTGCTGGTGACCGTCGAAGCGATGAAGATGGAGCATCGCATCACCGCGACGGTGAGCGGCATCGTGAAGACGGTGCACTACGGCGTCGGCGACCGTGTCGATGCCGGCGATCTGCTCGTGACGATCGAGGCGATGTCGTCCAACGAACCGGACTGAGTCGGCAGGAAGGGCCTCCGAGCTCGTCGGAGTGCCGGCGCGAGAAACGAGTCGGCCGAGATCCCCAGCGCGCTTAGCTTGCCCTGGACCAGATGGTCCTCTGCAGAGACGTACCCTCGAGAAGCGCTCTGCTCGCCTTGCGCCGACCGCTAGCACCCGGCTCGAGCATGAGCTCGCCACTGGACAGCAGCGCCTCCAGGCTCTTGTTGGTACCCGACCAGCCGTCCGAGAAGCCGCGATTCGGCCGAGCGCAGTACCACCGGTTGCGCCCCTGCCTCTTGGCTTCGTAGAGAGCCGCGTCAGCAGCCGCCAGGCTCGACTCCCAGCTGATCTTCGACTCCCACAACGGAAAGGGCGCCATTCCGATCGAGATCGTCGGACTCACGACCTCGCCGCGAACGGAGATCCGCAGGGATTCCACGGCGTCGAGTAGACGAGCGCACAGCTTCGCGCCGTCATCGACCGACACTCCAGGACAGAGCCAGAGAAACTCCTCGCCGCCCCATCGCACGCAGAAGTCCGACTCCCGAGCCACACTCTTCAAGGTCTGGGCAAACGCCTTGAGCACTCGATCACCAGCCGCGTGACCATAGACGTCGTTGATGCTCTTGAAGTGGTCCAAGTCAGCAACGATCACCAACTGCTCGACGCGCCCTCCCCGGTCGACGACGCGCCTGAGGCGAGGGACTTCACTCTTGAGATGCGCGCTGACGAAGCGACGATTGAGCAGACCCGTGAGCTCGTCTTCACGACTTTGCCTGACGAGGCTGTCGTTGAGCACCTGGAGCTTCGACGCCTGATCTGCGATCTCCTCGCTCTTTCCTTCGAGTGCCTGATTCGCGCGGCCCCGGAAGTGCAGCGCGCGCACCAGGAGAAAGCCGATCACGACCAGCAAACCCAACACCGAGAGAAGGACGACGCGCACCCCCCGCTCGATCTCCTGACTGTTCTCCAGCGCCTGGATCTGAGCGTCGCTGGCCGAGCGATTACGCTCGAGATCGAACTTGGCCTCCAGCTCGGCGATGCGCTCCGCCGACTCCACCGACACGGTCGCATCGTAGAGCTCCTTGAACTCGCGCATCAACTCCAGCGCACGCTGGTAGCGACCCAGCACTTCGAGGTTGTCGATCATGACCGGGTAGAGCTCGAGGCGATTCGATCGCAGGTCGTGCTTGACGTACAGGCGCCGTGACTCCTCGAAGAGCTCGGCCGCCCGAGATCGATCTCCGAGAGCAACCCAGTTCTCGCCCTGGTTCTTCCTGATGACCGCCACCGTGTCCCACTGACCGTTCTTCTCCTTGATCGCCAGGGCACGCTCGAGCATGTCGAGTGACTTCGCGTGATGGCCCTGCTGATGAAGGAGATAGGCCAGGTTGTTCAGGGACGTCGAATTCTCGACCCCAAGGGCATCGCTGATCTCGAGCGCCTGTTCGTAGCTCTCTTGCGCCTCGTCGAAGCGTTCGAGGTGCTGCATCGCCACACCGACGTTACCGAGCAACGATGCGGCGACACTGGAGTCTGGATCGACGGCGGCGAGGGCGCGGCGGGTGTAGATCAGCGACTCCTCGTAACGACCGAGATTGATGTGGAGCCCGCCGATGTTGCGCAGAATCGTCGTCGGCTCGTCTTCACCCAGCTCCTCCGCAATGGCAAGAGCGCGAAGCAAGACGTCGATGGCTTCGGGATACCGACCGTTCTGAGCGTAGACCGCTCCGAGATTGCCGAGGAGCCACTTCTGGCGTGAATCCGCCCTCTCGCCGCGCAGCTCGATGACCTGCTCGTAGAGCTCGGCAGTCCTCTCGTAGTTCGCCTGCTCGTAGTAAGCGTAGGCGACGAGCGTCAGGTGCTTGTCGATGGCCTCATCAAAACCTACTCGACGCGCGAGCGCCTGGCTTCGCTGCGCGAGCTCATCCAGTTCGTGCGACCACTCGAGACTCTCGATCGCTTCGAGCTTCGCAGCCAGAAACTCGACTTCGCGAGCGGCGGGAAGCCGTCTTCCAAGCAGCTCGTCGGTGAGCTCGAGAGCTCGCGCGTTTTCACCGGCAGCATTCAGGCTGGCCAACAGAGCCGAGCCCACGTCGAGCTCACCCGACCTGGCTTCCCAGAGCTCTTCCGCCTGGACCAGGGCCGCCTGCGGATCGGTCTCGCGAAGCTGTGCGAGGCGCTCCAGATCAGCGCCGACCGTGGCAGCGCCGAGCGCAAGAGGCCACAACACGAGCTGGCCAAGTGCAGCCAGCGCGACGCCTTGAGCGCACTGCAGCAGACGTCCCGGTGATGTCGATGTGGTCCTCACGTCTCTTGGAGAGCTCGAGCACTCGCTGTCCGCCCCCTCAGTCCTCCCTGCCAAACCGATCAAGCACAATCGGTGCCTTCTCCACATCTGCCTGAAAACACTGGGCTCCGCGCCACTCCGAGACGGCTCTTCATCTCGCAGCTGCCAAATCTCGTCAGCAGAACCCGCGCCACGGGCCCATCGCCAGCTGTGTCACCCCAAGGGTCAGCAAGAGCACGAGATAGTCTCTTCAGCTGTGACTTGACGACTCGATGAGCACACCGACTCGGGAGACCCACGAGAGACAGGAGCCAGAGATGATGCAAGGTAGCGAGGTCCTGAACTGTTCCAGCAGGCGGCCGGCAATCGGTTCCACGGCAACCACACGCCCCCCAGGTGGCAGAGCGACTGCGTTCGCGGTGCTCCTGGTGCTGATCGCCAGCGCGCTCGGCGCTCGCGAGATCAAACAGGTGCGCATCGAGCTGGGCTTCAACGAGCACAACACCCTGCGCGCCAGGCTGCTGGACGGCGCTGCAATCGACAGTGTCTACGTCGCGCCCATCGAGTCGACCTTCGACAAGAGTCAGGACATCGTTCGAAGGCTGTCGACGGGCGCCTTCACGCGGGGCGTCAAGTACGAGCTCAGCCCGGCTGTCGATCTGGCCGCACTCCTCACCGAGACCTTCCGCAGTGAGCTGCCGAAGATGGGTCTGGTCGTGGCGGACCGGCCAGGCGAAGGCGTCACAACGCTGCAGGCGAGTCTCGACGACATCTATCTCGAGACCAAGCAGATACCTTACGGACCCGTGCTGTTTTACGGTCATCTCTTGCTGACCGTCACGATCGACGAAGAGGCCGAGCCCTACACGGTCGGCGCTCACAATCTGTATCAGCGCTACAACGCCGGCTTCGGTCGTCGGGACGAGGCCGAAGAGGCACTGGCCAGATTCCTCATCGATACGGCTCACGAGGCCGGCGCGATCATCAATCGCCGTTCCCTGGGGGCTCCTTCTCTCGTCGACGTCGCGGCAAAGCTCGGGTCTCTCGGGACTCGCAAGCTCGAGGATCAGGAGATCGTCTTGCGCGAGGTCGCCATCGCAGGCGACGACGCCGCCGTGACACCGCTGCTAGGAATGCTCGAGACTCTCAAGCACGAGCACGACCGCTCGAACGTCATCAACGCCCTCGCGGTCCTGGGGAGTGACGAGGTAGTCGAGCCCCTGCTGGCACGCTTCGACGGAGAAGATGAAGACTGCCGTCTCTACATCTTGCGAGCTCTATCCGAGATCGATCCGGAGCAGGCTTCGAAGCTCGCCCAGAGCAAGGGCGTCAACGACAAAGACAAGGCGGTTCGCAGCCTCTCGCAGTGGATTCTCGATCGATCCTGAGCGTACCCCCCCGCTGGTCCTCGTCCTTCCTCACGTCACTTTCATCGAGCCGCGCTAGTTTGAGAACAATGAGTCGTTTCACGAAGTCCGTTCTCCTCCTCGTAGCGTGGCTCCTGTCGACCTACGGGTCGAGCGCCTCGGCTCAATCAGAGATCGAGCTGCCCGAGCTCCCAGACGCGCAACCCTGGTCCGACGCGCCGGTGCTCGATGACCCCGATCGCTTTCAGATCGGCATCATGACGGACCGCACCGGCGGACATCGCGTGGGCGTCTGGATGGAGGGTGTCCGTGCGCTCAACCATCTGCGGCCGGATTTCGTGATGTCGGTCGGCGACCTCATCGACGGATCGTCACGCGATCGTGAGGGGCTGGAGCGAGAGTGGCAAGAGTTCCTGGGTTTCATCGACCAGCTCGACATGCGCTTCTTCTTCGTCGCTGGCAACCACGATCTCAGCAACAACGCTCCGGACAAGTTGTCCTACACGATCTGGCGCGAGAAGTTCGGCCCCTACTGGTACTCGTTCGACTACAAAGGTGTTCACTTCGTCGCGCTCAACTCTGAAGACCCGCGATTTCGCATCGGTGACGAACAGCTCGAGTGGCTGCGCCGCGATCTCGAGGAGCACCGCGACGCTCGCTGGACGCTCGTCTTCTTGCACAAACCGCTGTGGGTCTACAGCGAGCGAGCGCGTCAGGCTGGAAACGTAGACGAGACCCAGTGGCCCGAAGTCGAGAAACTCCTCGTCGACCGTCCCCACACCGTGTTCTCGGGACACGTGCATCACTACGTTCAGTACAAGCGCAACGGCCGCGACTACTACCACCTCGCCACTACGGGTGGCGGCTCTGCGCTGCGCGGCCTGCTCTACGGTGAGTTCGACCACGTGACCTGGCTCACGATGGAAAGCGACGGGCCACACGTCACCCAGGTCCTGCTCAGCGGAGTGCTAGCTCCCGATGTCGTGACCGAAACCTCGATCTCGCGCTTCCGAAGCTTTCTGGAGAACGTTCGCGTCGAGGTGTCACCAGTGCTCGTCGACCCCGAGACCCCGGCGCCTCGGTTCGACTCCGGGATTTTCGAGGTGCGTCTGCACAACCAGCACACCGAGCCCGTACTCATCGACGGCTCGCCACTCGGTCTGCCACTGCGCGGCCTCTCAGTGACTCCCGAGAAGATCCTGCTGCGAGCCGATCCTGGCGAAACGACGACTCTTGCGCTTTCCGTTTCGTTCTCGGAGCCCGTCGATCTCGAGCACCTGCAACGCTCCACCCTAGAGCTCGAGGTGGTGGAGACACCCTCCGCAGGCAGCCGGGTCGTCAAACCGCTGCGTGCCATGCGAGCCGTGCCGATCACCATCGACCGCTCGTTCGAATGCCAGCCGGTGCAATCCAAGACCCTCGACGGAGACTTCAGTGACTGGCAGACGCTGCGCCATCAGCTCGGTGAGCGTCTCATGCCGTCAAGACGAAGTGGACCCGGCGGCCAGTGGAACGGCCCCGGCGACGGTTCCATGCGCTTCGACGTCGCCTGCGACGACGAGGCGCTGTACTTCGCCTTCGACGTGCTCGACGACTCTCTCGATGTCGGTCGCGACCGTGTCGAACTGCTGCTCGACGTCAGACCCCTGGGACGGCGGCTCAGCAACACCTGGGTGCGCACGTACGACGACGTCTTCAGGCTACGCCCCCGAGCGCAGTCGCAGGACGGCATGTTTCGGCCAAACCTCCGCAGCCGCGGCAACGAGGCGGCGGCCGAAGCGCGCGAGGCCTTCTATAGACGCACCGAAACGGGTTATCGCATCGAGCTGCGGATCCCGATCAGCGTCGTCACCCACCTCCAGGGCCAGAACTGGCACAGCCTCCAGTTCGATGTGGCCCTACGTGATACCGACGACTCGATCGAGGAACCCCTACTGCTCACCTGGCGAGGCGAGCCGGGCTGGTACGACAACTTCGGCTTTGCCCACCTGAGCCGGAGCGGCTCGTCTACGACACCCTGACCGAGTCCGCGATCCAGAAGTCCTCGCCCCCGATGACGTCCATTCGATGACATCTGCCCGATGACATCTGCCCGATGACATCCGCGAGGGCGAGGAGTGGTTCAGTCGTCAGGGAACGCCAGGGAAGTCCGAAGCGCTCAGACGCTCCATGACGATCGGCAGAGCTCCCGGTAGCTCGACAGACGTGGAACCATCGGTCGTTTCGATCGCCAAGAAGAGGTCTCCACCGAGGACTCCGCTTCCTTGCCTCCTGACGGTTCCGCCGACCTTGAGGACGCAGTTTCCTGGCGGAGACTCGACCTCCACGACACCACAGATACTGGTCTCGGGATCCGGACCGTAGCGAAAGCTGGCCGCGCCGAGTGCTATCTGACCACCACCAATTGGTCGCCAGGCACCAACTCCCGGTGACTCCTTGTCCGCTTCGTGCTCGGAGGTGAAGAGCACCGAGCGATTGGCATCGAGGATGACGTAGAGAATCTCGATTCTCGGTTCACCCAAAGCGCCGAGATCGAGCTCGGCCCTGTAGGCCCCTGGTATTCCGAAGGGGCCGAAGCCCTGGGCTCCGGCAGCCCCAGCCAGGAGGACTGCTGTGACAACCGCCACGACGAGGTTCAACGTAGTTCTTCTTCCCATCCTTCTTCTCCTTCTCGTTCCAACTTGGGAACGACGAAAGTTCGGAGGGCAAGCACACGAGAACAACAACTCGCTCGCCAGCGCCATGGCCGGCGCAGCGAGGATCGATATGCCTATAGACGGACTTGCGGCGTTATTTTGTTTTTCTACCGTAGCAGAACGTCAGAAGCCGCCACTCTCAGCTCCGTTCGAGGGCTGAGAGTCCGATCAGTTCCTGACTACGAGGCCGCGCCGGGTCGATCAGCTGACCCGCTTCAGGATCACAGCCGTGCGGTCGTCAGCAGCATCTTCTTCGCGCTCGAACGTGCTCACTTCGGTGCGAAGATGCTCCAACAGCTGCGCGGCCGACGTCCGCGCGTAGCGCCGCACGATCTCGACGATCGCGTCGGGGCCAACCTCGCGACCGTCGCTGTCGCTAGCTTCGTAAAAGCCGTCGGAGAGCACGACATAGACGTCCCCAGGCGACATCTCGATCGGTCTCGGCTCAGCTCTCGGCAGCTGAGGAAAGAGGCCAAACGGCGGCGAGTCAGCCGAGTATCTCTCCACGCGGTCTTCCGCCGCCGAGTAGAACAGGAGTGGGCCCTGCCCGGCGCTCGCCGTCGTGAGCACGTGAGAGTCCGGAGCGAGCTCAGCGAGCCAAGCGGTGATGAAGCGGTTGTTCGGTAGGTCGGCATGGAGCTGTTCGTTGAGATGAGTCGCGACCGTCGGCAGGTCACTCTGCAGCCGGATCGCCATGCGCAGCATCGCCCGAATCTGGGTGACCGACAGGGCTGGACCGACTCCATGTCCGCTGGCGTCCGCCAGCAAGAGATGAATCACGGAGCGACCGTCGAGATCTTTGGCCCAGACGACGTCGTAGGTATCGCCGCCGGTCTCGTCGGCCGGCTCACTCCAGGCGGCGAGGTCGTATCCGGGGATGGTCGGCAACTCCGTCGGCAGCGTGCTCTGCTGAATCTGCCGGGCGACCCGCAGGTCTCCTTCGAGCTTCATCAGCGACTGCAGTCCGCGCCGCATGTCCTCCTGAGCCGCGACGAGGCTCTTGATCTCGACGAGAGGCGTCACGATGGGCTCGTGAGCTTCGAGGTCGCCCCGCCTCAAACGGTTGCTGTTGTGGACCAACTGCTCGATGGGCTGACTGAAGCGGCGCGCCGCAGCCAGGGAGCCCACGATAGCGAGCAACAAGACTGCGCCCGTCG
>JANQPS010000694.1 GCA_028285365.1 Thermoanaerobaculia bacterium
CGTTCCCCCAGGTCAGGCGGAATCACCTCGCCGTCGTTGATCTCGAGCCTATCGACGAGAACCGGCAGTCTGAGCCCCGCACCCGCATCGTCGTGGGATGCCGCGGACTGCTCCAGTGACGGCCGTCCACCTGCTGGCCCTGCCGACGAGGCGAGCACGGGCTCGACGTGCACTCGTGGTGCGTCCACAACGAGCTCGCGAAGACGAATCGGTCGACCCAGGAGAGAGAGCAGCTCCACTCTCACGAAGAGACGCTCCGCCTCGAAGACGACCGCACCCTGGGTGTCGACCACCCGTGGAGCGTCGAGCTCGATGACACCTCTTGCAAGGCTCAGCTCGATGTTCGTCGCATCGAGGACATATCCGAACTGCTGCCGGATCTGGTCCGACGCCACACCCAAGACCCAGCGCTCTCCCGCGTCGGTCTCGACGAAGAAGAGACCCGCGACGACCAGGGTTACGAGCGAGCCCGCCACCAGCAGGAGTCGCCTCCTCCATCGGCGACGCCTCGGGCTGGTCGGCCGAGACGCTGGAGGCTCAGGCTGAGGGTCGAGACTCGAGCTCATGAGGATCGGTCTTCGCGAGAAAGCGTTGTTTGTCGGGCCAATCCGTCAGGCCAAGCCGCCATCCACTCGAAGAGGCGCACGGCTGGTGGTCCCGTCAAGGCAGACCTCGTCTGACGAAGAAGACACAGGGAGATCCGGCGTGGATCGAGAGACCACAACTGTACAGACCAGGTTGATCGTTCGGAGTCACCTCGTCGACCAGTCGACGTGACCACATTCACCACCATCTCGTCTCCGCCACCCGCTGCGCGATGTTGTCGAGGCCGCCGCACGACCGACGGCTTGCCCGAGAGCTGCACCAACGAGCCGGTTGGTGCCCGCGGCTCGGCTCGAGCCCATCAACCTCGAAGAGGTCTCTACGTGTTCCCGCCCGCGACACGCTCCAAGAGATCGTCGCAAGCCTGCAAGACACGCTCGGCACCAAGGCGCTCCAGACAGGCGTGGTCTCCGCGCTCGCAGTGTTTCTTCCAGCACGGCTGACACTCGAGCTCTTCGTCGACGATGACGCTACGGCTCGTCGCGCCGTACGGGCCGTTACGTGCCGGGTCGGTCGCACCGAAGACCGCGACCGTGGGACAGCCTGCGGCCGCCGCGAGGTGGGTCGGTCCGCTGTCGTTGCCGACAAACAGTTCGGTCTGCTGACAGATGGCCGCCAGTTCGGGAAGGTTGGTGGCCGGCATCACCTCGGCTCCCTCGATCCCTGCCGCAATAGCGCTAGAGACACGACGCTCTTCGGTCGTTCCCCAAACGACCCCGACACCGAATCCACGGCCGACCAGGCCCTGCGTGAGAGCACGGAAGTGAGGAGTTGGCCAGATCTTGGTGGGCCAGGTCGTGCCGGGCGCGACGAGTGCGAGCCCATTTTCCCGGCGCAGCTGCTGCAGGAAGGCCTCGAAGCCTTCGTCGGTCTCGTGCGGGGGCAGATCGAACGACGGCTCAGCAGGGAGCTCGAGGCCCAGCCCCTTCAGCAGGCACAGGTTCCGATCGACGACGTGCTTCGGTTCGTCGCCAACCGTGACGGCGCGATTGATCAGCCAACGATTGAGCTCGCGACTCTCTCGGCCCTTGAAACCAACCCGCAGAGGAGCTCCACTGAGCTTGGCCACGAGTCCGCTCTTGGTCAGACCCTGGACATCGATCGCAGCGTCGTAGCGCATGGCGCGAAGCTCGCGAACGAAGCGGGTGAACTGTTTCGTGCCTCGTGAACCCCTCGGGAAGACGTGAAAGCGGTCTACAGCTGCATGCCCCTCCAGGAGCAAAAGCGCCGCCTGTTCGACCGCCCAGCCGATCGTCGCATCTGGCAGCTGCTCACGCAGCGCCTGCACGACCGGCAAAGCATGAATGCAATCGCCGATAGCCGAGAGTCGAACGAGGAGGATGCGTTGGGGAGTCGTCATGTGGTCTGGGAGGCGGGAGCAGCGGAGTCTAGTTCGGGGGACGCTCAGGACGAGCCGCCATCAGCTCTCACGAGAGCGTCTCTGCCGACACGAACGAACCCCATCTCGAGTCTCATAGAGAACCTGCGACCCAGGACACTAGGATAGGTCCCGTCGAACAGGGAGACCGAGGGTCGCCGCGAAGAGAGGAAGTCCTTCCTGGAGAGTCGGATCCATCCTCACGAACCCGCCAAGCGTACCCGATGACAACAGAGTCCGCGGTCCGCCAGATCTGTCCGGAACAGGATCCTCGCAATGAACGAGACCGAGATCTTCGAACGAGTAGCACAGCGCCTGCGCGATCTGAACGACCGAGGGGTCACCGAGATCTCGTCGACCACCGATCTCCGCGACGACCTGGGGCTGAACTCGCTCGACGCGGTCGATCTGGTCCTGGAGATCGAGGACGAGTTCGAGATCGAGCTTCCTGACGAGGAGATCACGGCTCTGGCCAGCGTCGCAGACGTCGTGCGCGCGGTCTCGACTCGCGTTCTCGAGTCGGATCCGGACGACACGTGACGGAACGAGTCTTCATCACGGGCTTCGGTCTGATTTCGAGCCTCGGCAACACTCCCGACGAGCTCGCAGAGTCACTGATGGGCGCTCGCAGTGGCATCGTCGAGATGCCGGGGTGGCGCGAGCTCGGGCTCGCCTCGACGGTCGCCGGTGACATCGACCCGAGCAGCTCGATCGAGCGCTCGGAGCTCGGGCGGCGGCGCCTCGACACGATGGGCAAGGTCGCGGCGATGAGCTGTCTCGCAACTGAGCAGGCCTTGGCCATGGCTCGACTCGACCGGGAGTTGCTCGCTTCGGAACGTTTCGGAGCGCTCATCGGAAGCGGCGTCGGATCCATGCCACCGATCCACGACGGAGCGAGCAAGCTGTTTGCAGGCAAGGCGCGCCGGATCCGGCCCTACTCCGTCCTTCAATCGATGTCGAGTGCAGCGAGTGCCCACGTCGTGCAGGCGTTCGGGGTTGGTGGGCGCAGCTACTCGATCGCCTCCGCCTGCTCCACGTCAGCTCACTCGATCGGTCACGGTTTCGAGCTGGTTCGTGCTGGCGTCCTCGACGGCGCGCTCGTGGGGGGCGCAGAAGAGGTCAACGAGATCGTCGCCGCTGCGTTCTGCGCCCTGCGGGCCGGCTTGTCGAGTCGCTACAACGAGGAGCCACAGGCGGCATCGCGGCCTTTCGATCGCGACCGCGACGGCTTTGTCCTCAGCGGCGGCGCTGGGATCCTGGTGCTCGAGTCCGAGCGTCACGCGTCAGCGCGACACGCCGCTGCGCTGGCGGAGGTGTTGGGTTTCGGCTCCAACTCCACGGCCTACGACCCGGTCCTGCCGGAGCCGGAAGGAATTGCCGCGGGTCGCTGCATGGAGCTGGCGATTGCGGACGCCGGAATCGAGCTCGAGGACGTCGACGTCATCAACGCCCACGCCACCGGCACGGCAACAGGTGACCCAGCGGAGGCTCTTGCGATCCGGAGGGTGTTCGGGGAACAGGCACCGTCGGTAGTGGCCCCGAAGTCTCAGTTCGGACACGCACTGGGGGCGGCCGGGGTGCTCGAACTGATCGCGAGCCTCACCATGATCGACCAGTCGTTCGTCTCGAGCTGCGTCAATCTGGACGCTCTAGACGACGACCTCGGCCACCTGCCCTACGTTCGCAAACCCGAACGTCGAAAGACTCGGATTCACCTCTCGAGCTCGTTCGGCTTCGGCGGAACCAATGCCTCGCTCGTCATCGGCGCCCCGTCGTAACCGACTTGGCGCGGCCTCGCCCCACGTACGCAAAGCCACGGTGGCACCGAAAGCATGGTAAAATCGAGACTTACGTGATTCGCGTCGTGCCGTGTCAGTCACGTCGCAATGGAGGAGATTCCCTCATGTCGATGAATCGCCCAAAGCTCGTCACCGTGTCGCTGGCCCTGTCGCTGCTGGTGCTCGTGGCGTCGTCTGCCAGTGCCACCGCCTACATCGTGGTGCTGAAGAACGGCAACACGATGATCTCGAAGTACAAGCCCATCGACGCTCCGTACAACTCGAGCAAGTCCTTGATCATGACGGAGGCCGGCAACGTGATCTCCCTCTCGAAGGATGACATCGAGGAGGTCATCGCCGACGTCGAGAACCGCGGCTTCGGGGTGATCATCGACACCACGACGATTCTGGTTGGATATTCAGCCAACGATGCTCCCAACCAGGAGGATCTCCTCAACGTGTTCGATCCCAACTCCGTGCAGCAGCAGCTTCAGCTCTATCAGCTGCAGCAGCTGACCACCGGAGGAGGAGGCGGTGGCGGAGGCCTCGGCGGCGCCCCGGCCTTCAACAGCCCCCTGATCGGCGAACCCAACTCGGGCGGCGGTCTGCCGGTCAATCTCATCGGCTCACCCGCAATTCCAACATCTCCGGTCCAGAACAACTCGGGCAGCTAAGCGGACTGGCCGATGAGTCGCTGACCGCCGTCTTGCGGCAAAGGAGCGACCTCTCAGATGATGCGGATCTGGATGGCTGTCGGCCTGCTCGCTGCGGTCTCGTCGCTGCTGTTCTTCCACTTCGCTCGAGACTTCCCGTGGCGTCTGGCCATGTTGTCGGCGGTGTCCGTCGGCGGTCTCGTGTTCGTGACGCTACAGACCATTACGAGACTGCGCTCACAGCTGCAGCAGTTCGACAGCAGCAAGCGAGCACGAGAGTCGGACTGACCAATCTCGCTGGCGCGGGCTGAGGTGGCTCAGCCGCCGGACCTCACCTGCGCGACCTCCCTGACGGTCAGGGATTCGTGCGTTCCGACGAAGCCGTGCGGCCCGTCGAAGCCTTGGTCAAGCGAAGACACCGCCACATGAAGAACCCGCTCGCGAGAAGCAGTAGGTGAACGGCACCCGCGACAGTGACACCCGAGAACAGCAGGACGAGCCACGCCGCTAGACTCGCGGTCCACAGGACAAAAGGCCACATGAGTCGAGGCTACACCACTGCAGCTCCCCGCCGCCGGAGAGCGTCGCGAGTTGGAGCCAGGGGAATGCCATGAGAGAACCACGCAGATGGCGCGTCACGAGTCGTCGACTTCCTTTTGAGCACCCGCTTTTCAACCTCGAGGTGCGCACGGTCGTTCCCAACGATGAGGTCTCCGAGCCGCAAGATGCCAGCGCACGAGATGGCGGAGAGCCAGACCACCGCGAGTCCAGAGACGTTCTCGTGCTCGACTGCGCTGACTGGGTCAACGTCGTGGCGGTCCTGGAAACGCCAGGAAAGGCCGACCAAGTCGTACTGATTCGCCAGTGGCGGTACGGATCTGAAGACTGGACACTCGAGATTCCGGGCGGCATCGTGGACCCAGGGGAGGATCCCGCTGACGCGGCCTCGAGAGAGCTCGAGGAGGAGACCGGCTACCGTGCTGGGCGCATCGAGCGTCTCGGTCAGGTGAGTCCCAATCCCGCCATTCAGAGCAACCGCTGCACGACCTTCCTGGCCACGAACCTCGAACGAGTCGGCGAGCCCGTCGGAGACGGGTCCGAAGAGATCGAGGTGGTGCTCGGGCCACTGGCTTCAGTGCCGAGCCAGATTCGAGAGGGTGTCATCAGCCACGCGCTGGTGGTCGCGGCATTTCAGTTCTTCGATCTCTACCGCAGTGCCTGAACAGGCTCGTGGAGACTGAGTCCCAACGTCATCCTCAGTTGTTCGTTTTGCACCTTTCTCGAGGATTCCTTGCGTCGCTCCGATCCGTTCGCATCCGAAGCGCTTGCTGCCGTCAGCTTTGACGTCACCGGTACGCTGATTCGCTGCCCGCGGCTCGGAGAGATCTACGCAAGCGTCCTGGGGCGCCACGGCATCGAGCTCGACTCCGATTGGGTCGCGCAGCAGTTCCGGCTGGTTTTCGACGAACTGGATTGCGCGACTCCAGTCGGGCGCGACCGATTCACGCTCGACGGGAACCCAAAGGCCTGGTGGGGTCGCCTGATCACCCGTCTCTGCCAGTACGCAGATCAGCCCGAACCGAGCCGCTTCGCCATCGCCGAGCTCTATCAACGCTTCGCGCGGGCGGACTCTTGGGAGATCTTTCCTGACGTCTTGCCGAGCTTCGCGCGTCTGACCGAAGCTGGTCTCGAGCTCGCCGTGACCAGCAACTGGGATCCGCGACTTCGAGTCCTCCTAGGGTCTCTGGGACTCGACAGCTATCTCGCGGTCTCGATCGTCTCTTCGGACGATGGTTGGGCCAAACCGAGTCGACGCATCTTCGACCGGCTCGCGGAGGATCTCCACTTGCGACCGTCGCAGATCGTTCACGTCGGTGACCATCCGATCAATGACCTGGAAGGCGCGCAGGCAGCCGGTCTCTCGAGCCTCCTCGTCGAGCGCAAGCGCGGCGACGACCTCACGGCCGCGGTCGACTCGATCCTGACGTCGTGACGTCGTAACGCCCGCGCCTCGAGCACACTCGCGTCGCAACCTTCGAGAGGGAGTTTCGCCTCCAACAGCCGAACCACGCTCCAGAGCGTTGGGTCTCAGGTAACCTGCTCCGGTCGATTCCGCCAGCGCCACAGAGTCCTGGCAACAACGGAGGAGTACATGACGCCGATCGCCACAGACCCGACCCGAATCAACTTCCGAGCAGAATCGCCGGACGACCGACGGCCTCTACTCCGAGGCGTTGCGGTGCTCTTGCTCACCACTTTTGCACTCGTACTGGCGGGCTGCGCGCAGCCGCGCCCTGACGGGACCGTCGAGGAGGTACTCGACACCGAAGACGTCGATGCCGGCCCGACGGCCAACATGATCCCGCTCGAAGACGAGGCGGTCGACGGATCTCCCACCGATCAGCTCTCCGGCCTGATCCCGGAAGACTTTCCTGGCGATCTGCCCGTCTATCTGCCGTCCTCGGTCGCAGACTTCGGCATCGTCAGCGAAGCCGTCCGCTACCTCGAACTGAGGACTCCCGATGATCGCGACGCGGTCCTGGACGAGATCTCACGCCGCTGGGCGCAGCAGGGATGGCGCGCTTCCGGCGGTGGCTCTTTCGCGAACAGCGGCAGGACCGTAACTCTCTCCGTCACGGATCAAGGCACTGCCGACACTCGCATCCGGATCGAGTATCCGGCCCAGATCAAACGTTGAAGCGATCCGGCTAAACCGTCAGATCGTCTCACCGGCGAGGATCAACTTCGCCTCGGCATCCCAAACCCGGTCCTGGACTGCGCCCATCTCCGAGGGATCGGCGCGCTCGAGTTCCTTGCGTGCGGTTTCGAGCTCGGCACGAACGGCCTCGCGGTCGATATCTTCAACGCTACAGGCGCCCTCGACGAGCACCGTGACCACATCGGACGAGATCTCGCAGAATCCTGACGACACCGCGATCGACGTTCCCGGGCCGCCGGCTGGTCCATAGGTGAGGACACCGGGACGCAAGCTGCCGAGGAAAGCCGCGTGACCTGGAAGCACTCCCATGTCGCCGTCCCGACCGGGAAGCGAGACCTCGCCACACGTCTCATCCAGAAGCGTCCGATCGTGGGTCACCACCACCAGCTCGAGCTGATTTGCCATCGCAAGCTCTCCTTACGCGGCGTCCAGCATCTGCTTGCCGCGCTCGATGGCCTCGTCGATCGTACCGACCAGCAGGAACGCCTGCTCGGGCAGCTCGTCGAGCTCACCCGAGAGGATCTGCTTGAAGCCGTCGATCGTGTCCTGGATCTTGCAGAACCGACCCTCGAGGCCCGTGAACTGCTCGGCGACGAAGAACGGCTGAGACAGGAAGCGCTCGAGCTTCCTGGCTCGGGCAACCGTCAGCTTCTGCTCTTCGCTGAGCTCGTCGACACCGAGAATCGCAATGATGTCCTGAAGGTCTTTGTACTCCTGGAGAACCGACTGGACCTGACGGGCCACCGCGTAGTGCTCCTCACCGACCACACCCGGCTCGAGGATTCGAGAGCTCGAGTCGAGCGGATCGACCGCCGGGTAAATGCCTTTGGCCGAGATCTCACGACTGAGAATCGTTCGGGCGTCGAGATGGGCAAATGCCGTCGCCGGCGCCGGATCGGTGAGATCGTCTGCCGGGACGTAGATCGCCTGCACCGAGGTGATCGAGCCTTTCTTGGTGGTCGTGATGCGCTCTTGGAGTCCACCCATCTCGGTCGCGAGGTTGGGCTGATAGCCGACGGCGCTGGGCATCCGCCCGAGCAGCGCCGACACTTCGGAGCCTGCCTGCGTGAATCGGAAGATGTTGTCGATGAACAACAGCACGTCGCGACCTTCGACGTCGCGAAAGTACTCGGCCGTGGTGAGTCCGGCGAGACCAACCCGCAACCTGGCACCGGGTGGCTCGGTCATCTGTCCGTAGATCAACGCCGTCTTGCTGTTGGTGAGGGCCGAACGATCGACCTTGGAGAGATCGAAGGCACCGTGCTCTTCGAAGTGCTCCATGAACTCTTTGCCGTAGTCGACGACCCCGGCCTCGACCATCTCACGGAGGAGATCGTTGCCCTCGCGGGTCCGCTCACCCACACCGGCAAAAACGGAGAAACCGCCGGCCTGAATGGCGACGTTGTTGATCAGCTCCTGAATCAGAACGGTCTTGCCGACACCGGCGCCACCGAAGAGGCCGGTCTTACCGCCGCGGGTGTACGGGCACAACAGGTCGATGACCTTGATGCCCGTTTCGAACATCTCGGTGGAGGTCGATTGCTCTTCGAAGCTCGGGGCGGGCCGATGGATGGGCCACTTCTCGTCGCTCTGAATCTCCCCGAGCTCGTCGACGGGATCGCCGAGCACGTTGGTCACTCGGCCGAGAGTCTGCGGCCCCACCGGAACCGAGATCGGCTGACCGGTGTCGTGGGCCTCGACTCCACGGACCAGGCCGTCGGTCGGCTGCATGGAGACACAACGAACGACACTGCCACCGAGATGCTGAGCCACCTCGGCGGTGATCTCGACGGCAACCGTACTGTCGGTAGCCTCTTGCTTGATGTCGATGGCGTTGAGGATCTCGGGCAGCTGGCCTTCGGGAAACTCGATGTCCAGAACCGGCCCAATGATCTGGACCACTTTGCCTGTGCTCGTTTCGCTCACGGTCGGAACCTCTCTAATGTGTCTCTAGCTGTGTCTCGAGCCCAGGTCAGCGGTTCAGGACCGCCGACTCCTGGCTTCGGTGTTTGATCTTGTTGGTCTCGTTGGTCTTGACAGAAGCGTTGTCGCTGGGCGGGCCTGTGCCTCAGCCCTCGAGTGCGGCCGCACCCGACACGACCTCGATCAGCTCGGTGGTGATGGCTGCCTGACGAGCGCGATTCATGACGGTCGTGAGGTTGTCGATCAGCTCGCCGGAGTTCTTGGTTGCCGCGTCCATGGCGGTCATGCGCGCAGCGTGCTCCGAAGCCTGCGACTCGAGTAGCACGCGATAGACCTGGAAGCGCAGAAAGCGCGGCAGCAGATCGGCCAGCAGCGCCTCCGGGGAAGGCTCGTAGATGTAGTCCGAGGCTCCCCCGGCCTGCTCGTCCGCCTCGGGCGACTCGAGCGGCAGCAGCTTCTCGAGCACGACTCGTTGGGTCATCACCGAGACGAACTGGTTGTAGACCACGTAGACCGCGTCGTATTCGCCCTGGTGAAACGCCTCGGCAAAGTCGTCGGCAATCTCCTGCGCCTGTTCGTAGGTGACCTTCGTGAACAGCTTGCGATACTCCGAGCGAACGGGGTACGGGCGCCGGGTGTAGTAGTCCGCCGCGCGCTTACCCAGACAGCTCAGCTCCAAGGTGTCCTTGTCCGAATGGTTGGCGATCTCCTGATCGCCTCGGCGCATGACGTTGGAGTTGAACGAGCCGCATAGGCCCTTGTCACCGGACACGATGGCGAGCAGCACCTTCTTCTCGGGCCGCGATTCGAGCAGCGGGTGCTCGGTGTCGCCACCGCTGGCCGCCGACAGGTTCTGCGTCACCTTGCGCAGCTGCAGTGCGTACGGTCGCGTGGAGAGGATGTGCTCCTGGCTTCTGCGCAGACGCGAAGCAGAGATCATCTTCATCGCGCGAAAGATCTGCTGCATGTTCTTGACGGAACGAATCCGTCGGCGCAGATCGATCAGGTTGGGCATGTCTCGGTTTCCGTGTCGAAGGTTTGCAGGGTCTCAGGCGACTGGCCTGGCTCTCTCGGGACTCGCGGCGGACCGCGCTCAGGCTTCGGCCGCAGCGCTCGGGTTCTCAGCGAGGAACCGATCGGAGACGACCTTCATCCCGGCATCGATCTTCTCGCGCAACTCGTCCGAGATCTTTCCTTTGCTGGCGATCTCTTCGCAGACGTCCTGAGCTTCCTCCTGGAAGTAACGGTGGAGCTCGACCTCGAAAGGCAGGACGAACTCGGTATTCAGGGTGTCCAATAGACCACTACCGCCGGCAATCAGCGACAGGACCTGATTGACGACGTCCACCGGCTCGTACTGTGGCTGCTTGAGTAGCTCGACCATCCGCTCACCTCGCGAGAGCTGGGCCCGAGTGACCTTGTCGAGGTCCGAGCCGAGCTGCGCGAACGCCGCCAGCGAGCGGTATTGAGCGAGATCGAGACGCAACGTTCCGCAGTTCTTGCGCATCGCGTTCGTCTGGGCGTTGCCGCCAACTCGGCTGACCGAGATACCGACGTTCACCGCCGGCCTCACGCCCGAGTTGAACAGGTCGGCCTCGAGGTAGATCTGACCGTCGGTGATCGAGATCACGTTGGTCGGAATGTAGGCCGAGACGTCACCAGCTTGGGTCTCGATGACCGGCAGAGCGGTCAACGACCCGCCACCGTTGGCCTCGGAGAGGTAGGCGGCGCGCTCCAGGAGGCGGGAGTGCAGGTAGAAGACGTCACCGGGATAGGCCTCGCGACCGGGTGGACGGCGCAAGAGCAGGGAGACCTCGCGGTAGGAAGCCGCCTGCTTCGACAGATCGTCGTAGATGACCAGAGCGTGCTGGCCGTTGTACATGAAGTACTCGGCCATCGCACAGCCGGCGTACGGAGCGATGAACTGCAGCGGGGCCGGTTCGGAAGCGGTCGCCGAAACGACGATCGTGTGCTCGAGAGCACCGTAGTCCTCGAGCTTCTGCACGACCTGAGCTACCGTCGAGCGCTTCTGGCCGATGGCAACGTAGACGCAGATGACGTCGCCACCCTTCTGATTGATGATCGTGTCGACAGCCACGGCGGTCTTGCCGGTCTGCCGGTCGCCGATGATCAGCTCGCGCTGGCCGCGGCCGATCGGGATCATCGAGTCGATGGCCTTGATGCCGGTCTGCAGCGGAATGCTGACGGGTTGGCGATCGATGACGCCGGGGGCGATGCGCTCGAGCGGGTAGTGATCGTCCGCTTCGATCGGCCCCTTGCCATCGACTGGCCGTCCGAGCGGATCGACGATACGCCCGGCCATGCCCTTGCCGACGGGGATCTCCATGACCCGACCGGTGCTGCGCACCTCGTCACCCTCTTCGACGTCGCGAGAGTCGCCCATCAACACGGCGCCAATTTGATCCTCTTCGAGGTTGAGGGCCATGCCGTAGACGTCGTTGGGGAACTGGAGCAGCTCGCCGGCCATGCACTTCTCGATGCCGTAGATGCGCGCGATACCGTCGCCAACCGACAGCACCGTGCCGACCTCGGCAACGTCGACATCGGCCTGATAGTCCTGGAGTTGTCGCTGCAGAATCGCCGCTATCTCGTCGGCCTTGACTTCCATGTCTCTTCCTCGTTCTTTTCTAGAGCCCCTGAAACCGGGGCGCTCGAATCACTCTCGATGAGTTGCGCCGACGACCGCTGACGCGCTCGGGCCACTCAGATTGTGTCGGTCCGATGTTTCGATCAGGCGGTGGCTTCTCCGCTGGCAAGCTGTTCAGACATCCGATCGAGCTGACCACGGAGACTCACGTCGTAACGCCGACTCCCGATCTGGGCCACGAAGCCACCGAGGAGCTTGGGATCGACGGCAACTTCGAGCTCGACGGCCTTGCCGAGCTGCTGTTCGAGCAACTGGCGCAGCTCGCCGCGCTGGCCTTCGTCCAACTCGACAGCACTGTCCACGACCGCCGTCACCACGCCGAGGCGTTGCTTGACCATCTCGTTCAGGCCGTCGACGATCTCGGGAAGGTTCACCAGACGGAAGTTCTGCACGAGAAGAGCCAGGAAGCGCTTGGCTTCGGTCTCCACGCCGATCGACGCGCCGACCTCGTCGACGACCTTCTGCTTGACGTCCAGCGGCACTCCGGGGTTCCCGCGCTGTCGTC
>JANQPS010000696.1 GCA_028285365.1 Thermoanaerobaculia bacterium
GTTGAAGTTGCCGGCGTCGTTGACGAGCGAACCCGCCAGAGACTCGCCCTCGATCTTGGTGGTCAACGTGAACATGCCAATGCCGGCATTGACGTCGAAGACGAGCGCATCGTCCTGAATCCGGAAGTTCTCGCCTTCCATCTCGCCCAGCCGCGCCATCACCACCGTGGCAGCGAGATGACCACGACCTTCCACCTCGAGGCCCATGTTCATCTCTTGCTCGCCGATCTTGGCCGCCAGCAACCAGTATCCGAGGTACGCCTGCGCTTGCGTGGCGTCGAGCTCGCTCGCGGACTCCTCCGCGGTGCTCGTGTTCTCGGACTCCTGAGACTGTGCCGCCGCCGCGACTGCACCGAGCCAGAAGATGGCCAGGACTGCAGCCAGGACTCCTTTGGGAGACCACTTTCCGCTTCTCATCATGTCTCGAGTGCCGTCGTTCATGAAGTTTCTCTCCTCTCGAACACAGGGCTATCGGTCCCTGGACTATCGATCACTGGAATGGCGATCACGGACTCTCGGTTGCTCAATCGGCTGAAGGTCCGACTGTCCAAGCCCGCCATTCTCACAGTCGATGCTTTGCTCGCGATGATATCGATAAGGTGAGACAACGGTGCTCGTTCTCCTCACCACACCCGCCCCTGTACTGCCCTCGAGGCTCTCGAAACGACCCGCCCTACTTCCGTGACCAAATCCACCAACACCGCAACCGTGCCCCGCCGACGACGCGGCCGACCTCCCAAAGGCGCCGACTCCGTTCACACCCGGAGTGCGTTGCTCCGCGCCGCGCTCAGCTTGTTCTCCAGGCACGGCTACGAAGGCGTCACACTTGCCCAGATTGCCGAGGAGGCCAACGCCACCCCGTCCCTCCTGCACTACTACTTCGAATCCAAGGCACAGGTCTGGGAAGCCGCGCTCGATCCGATCTTCGAAGAGTTCAGCCGAGAGCTCGTAGAGCTCGAAGCCGAGTCGGGCGATCGAGGACCGATCGAGGCTCTCGAGCTCGTCATCCGGCGGTTCATCGCCTACTCGGCACGACATCCGGAGGCCTCGCTGCTCCTGCGTCGTCAGCATCGCTTCTCGGGGCCGCAGATGGAGTGGCTGATCGAAAAGCACCTGGTTCCCCAGCGTCAGTATCCGCGCCAGCTCATCGAAGCCGCTCAGAAACAGGGTCGGATGCTCGGCGGAGCCCCCGATCACATCCTTCAGTTGATCATCGGCGCTGCCACCAATCCGCTCCACGGCCGCCTCTCGATCCTGGATCTGTACGACGACATCGACGACGAGCGCGACGCCGCCGAGCTGCACGCCGACCTCGTCGTGCGAGCGCTCTTCTCCGGGCTCGTGACCCAGCCGAATAATTGACGCACGATTCAATATTCCCTACACTCGCTACCGTCGAGTGATCCATATCCGCAGACCGCATGCGGGGCCCTGCATCTGCAGAGTGCATACGGGGCGCATGCTGGGGAACAACATCCGCAGACATGTCCCCAGACATGAGAGACGGTTCACGAGACCGACCAAGCCAGAATCCAGCAGAGACTCAGGCAGAAACCAGGTAGAACCAGGCAGAAGGAGACGACCCATGAAGTCGCTCGTATCCCTCGGCATCCTGCTCACCGTCAGCGTGATGGCCGCACCCGTGCTCGCGTCGAGCTCGACCGACTCCGCCGAAATCACGTTCCACAAAGACATTCGGCCGCTCTTCCAGGCCAACTGCAGCGGTTGTCACCGGCCTGACGGTGTCTCGCTCGGCGGGATGATCGCGCCGATGCCGCTGACGACCTACGCCGAGGTTCGCCCCTGGGCGCGCGCCGTCGCCAAGAAGGTCCAGAGCCGAGAGATGCCACCTTGGTTCGCGTCACCTGAGTTCCACGGCATTTTTGCCAACGAGCGCACCCTGACCGACGAGCAGATCGAGACGGTGGTCTCCTGGGCTCGCGCCGGAGCACCCGAAGGCGATCCTGCTGACGCCCCTGACGCTGCTCCCGCCAAGGCGACCTACGAAGGGTGGAGCATCGGCAAGCCGGATCTCGTGATCGATCTCGCCGAACCCTTCTGGATCGACGACGACGTGCGCGACCTCAACATTTCGCTCAAGGCCGAGACCATCACGGCGGAAATGCTCTCAGAGCCCCGCTGGATCGAGGCGATCGAGTTCAAGCCAGGTAGCGACGCGGTGCACCACATCATCGCTTCCACCCAGGCCGCGGACGCTGAGGCTCCCGGAGCGACCGGCATGCTCGGCGGCATCGCCCCCGGTACTGAGCCTTTCGCTCTTCCCAAGGGTTTTGGCCGCATGCTGATGCCTGGCTCCCAGGTCTACATGCAGATGCACTACAACAAGGAGCCGGGTGAAGGCTCGGGTCGCTGGGATCGCTCGCAGATCGCCTTCAAGTTCAAGCCGAAGGACGAGGAAGTCGAGCATGTCGCCGTCTGGGAAGCCATCGGCAACCGCGACTTCGAGATTCCTCCGAACGTCGAGAACTGGAAGGTCGGCGCTTCGATGACCTTCGAGCGCGAAGCCACCATTTTTGCGCTGCTGCCCCACATGCACCTGCGCGGCCGGTATGCCAAGTACGTGGCCTACTACCCGAACGGAACCGAAGAGACCCTGCTCGAGGTGCCGTGGTACGACTGGAACTGGCAGACGAACTACGAGTACAAAGAGCCGAAAGTCATTCCGGCTGGCACGCGCATCGAGGTCACGATGTTCTTCGACAACACCAAAGAGCGTGAAGAGCTGATTCGCGCAGGTGGCTCGGAGATCAACAGCGGGCGTGCCGTCAGGTTCGGTGGCCCGACCTACGACGAGATGATGCTCGGCTTCGTCGACTACGCCTACACCGGTCCAGAGCCGAGTGTGATGCAGCCTGTGCCGACGGCGGCCGGCGGCGAGTAGGCACACAACCGACGCGTTTCTCGGACGAGCACCGTCCAAGCGCCGAGCCGGTACCTCACCAGGTGCCGGCTCGTTTTGTTTGTAGGCTGTCGTCGTTTGTAGGCTGTCGTC
>JANQPS010000705.1 GCA_028285365.1 Thermoanaerobaculia bacterium
GACGACAGAGTGAGTGGCTCGCCGAGTGACTTCCCGGCGGCATCGAAGCGCCCGAGCCTAATGGCGGAGCGCAGAGCAGAGGTGTCGTACCAGACGAGGGCTACTTCTTCGCTTTGCCGAGCGAGAGCGACCTCGAAGGCGTGGTTGCTGACCTCGAGGTGCACCGGGGTAGGACTGGGAGACAGGGCTCGTCTCTGCTCGGCGGGGGCCGAGCAGGCTTGCGTGAACAACCACGGCAACCCGACGACGAGAAGGAGACGAGCGTATCTCGTCATGCCATCGCCGAGTGGCGATCGAGCGGAGGCATCAGAGAACGGTGGGCGCGCTGCGAGACCACCGTCCGCTGCTTCAGAGATGCGAGCTGTTCTCAGAGGAGCTCCGCGACGCCTTCCCGCTCGTCGAACAGCTCGGCTTCCGTTGCCGCCATCCGCTCGCGAATGAAATCAGTGCAGTCCAGGCCGTCGACGATTTGATAGTCGCCATCTTTGCAGGTGACCGGGAAGGAGTACATGACTCCGTCCTTGACGCCGTAGCTGTTGCCGTCGCTGGGGATGGCCATGCTGACCCAATCGCCATCGGCCGTGCCCTGGACCCAGGTGCGGATGTGGTCGATGGCGGCAGCACCCGCGGAGGCGGCCGAAGAGGCGCCCCGAGCCTTGATGATCGCCGCGCCGCGCTGCTGCACGGTGGGAATGAAGTCGTCAGCGACCCAGGAGTCGTCGACAAGGTCGCTCGCTGCTTTGCCCCCGACCGTGCAGTGACTGATGTCGGGCACCTGAGTCGCGCTGTGGTTTCCCCAGATGATCATTCGCGCGACGTCGGTAGTGTGGGCTCCCGTCTTCTCGGCGAGCTGACTGATGGCACGGTTGTGGTCGAGCCGAGTCATTGCCGTGAACTGACGGCGATCGAGGCTGGGAGCGTTGGCTGCAGCAATCAGGGCGTTGGTATTGGCGGGATTACCGACCACCAGCACCTTGACGTCTCGGCTGGCACCTTGGTCCAGTGCCTTGCCCTGGACCGAGAAGATCTCGGCATTGGCCTTGAGGAGGTCTCCTCGCTCCATGCCTGGACCGCGGGGGCGAGCGCCCACCAGCATGGCGACGTCGACTCCTTCGAAGACCTCGTCAGCGCTGTCGCCGATGACGATGTCGTGGAGCAGCGGGTAGGCACTGTCGCGAAGCTCCATCACGACCCCTTTGAGTGCGTCCATGGCCGGCGGGATCTCGAGCAGGTGCAGGCTGACGGGCTGATCTGGGCCGAGCATTTCTCCGGCAGCGATGCGAAAGATCAAGGAATAGCCGATCTGGCCGGCGGCGCCGGTGACTGCGACTCGGGTTGGGGTGGTCATATTCGAGGGCTCCTCTTGGAACGCGGTTCGATGAGTCGGAAGAGTTCGATAGGTCGGTAGAGCATGAGTCGGAAGAGGCAGGTCGGATGAAAGGGCTCATGGGAATCGTCGGGGCGAGGCCGTGACGTGGACTCAACCACTCTCGGTCGTTGCTAGCAGGGTGCATCAGGGCACGACAAAGCCGTCCCCGGCATGGCCGGAGGACTGGCGCATTCGAGCAAGCGAACGACTGGAGGGCTCCTGACTCGGCAGTCGGAGCGGGC
>JANQPS010000710.1 GCA_028285365.1 Thermoanaerobaculia bacterium
CTGGCGGTGCAAGAGGGCATCTTGCGTTCCTGATGAACGAGAGCCGATTGAGGCGCTCGCACGAAGGAGCCAAGACCATGAGCACTGCATACAACGAGACCTCCGCCAGCCTACGTCAGCGCGCAAGGAGCGGACTTGGTGCTGACCTTCGTACTGCCCTCGTGGCGATCGGCGTCCTTCTGGGCCTGGCCGCGCTCGGTGAGGCGCAGGTCGTCGATCAGTCTCAGCTGACCTCCGACGGGCTGCGTGCGATCAACACCAACCTGACGCAGGGCCAGACGTTCACCGTGGGCAGGGACGGTTTCCTGAGCGCCGTGGAGGTCTCGCTGAACGACAGCGCGGCTCGCTCGGCGCCGCTGTCCCTGTCGATCTGGGAGGGTTCGGTTCGTCGCGGCTACGTAGTCATTCCGCCAGAGGGAACGAGCGCTCCCCCTTTGCTCGATCCTGTCGACGTCGTGGGCACCTTCGTAGACTTGTCGGCGTTTGCCATAGAGGTCGCCGTCGGCGAGGTGCTGGAGCTGCGACTGCGATGTCTGGAGTCGACCTTCTTCCCGAGTGCCGGAGTGGCGCTGAACGATTTGTACGCCGGGGGGTCGGCGACGATCAACGGCAGCTCGAGCACTGGTGATCTGGCCTTCAAGACCTTCGTCAGTGACGATTTCCCTCCGATTCAGGAGTTCGATCAGTACCAACCCGACGGGGTCGATCGCAACTACGGGATTCACTCGGGTCTCTCGAGAGGTCAGACCTTCACCGCCGGTCGAAGCGGGCGTCTTGCAGGCGTGGAGTTGGCTCTGAGCTCTTCTGTGGGTTCGGCGGACGATCTCGAAGTGGTCCTGGTCGACGTGAGTGACGATTCCGAGCTGGCTCGCTTTGCGATCCAGCCGCAGGAGGTCAACGTGGGGTCTCCGGAGTATTTGTCTCCCACCGCCACGGTGGGCTACATCATCGACTTCGATGGACACGACGTTCACGTCAGCGAAGGTCAGCAGCTAGAACTGCAGCTGCACTCCTCGGCTCCCTCCGGCCAGGGTTTTGCGGTTCGCGGTACGTTGGCGAATCCCTACCCTGGAGGTGCGATGACGAACGGTTCTGGAATCGGGGGAGGTGGCGACCTGGCGTTCAAGACGATCGTGCTCGGAGGCACCGTCTTCGATGACGGTTTCGAGTCCGGAGCCGTCGGCCGATGGAGCGAGATCGGTTTCTAGATCCCTACCGCCGAGTCGAGCCTGATCACTGCAGGTGCAGGTGCTGCAGCTTGTCGGGGTTGCGCACCGTGTAGACGACTGAGATCTGGCCCTTCGAGATCTCGATCGAGATCGTCTGCTCGAGGTGGCCGTCACGATAGAGGATGAGTGCAGGTCGGCCGTTGAGCGAGGTCTGTTCGAACGAGATGGGCAACCCCGAGGCCTGGTGTTGTCTGCGCAGACCTTGCATCAGGCGAATCACCTTGTCGCGGCCGACGATGGGATTGAGGGCAGCAGGAACGCGGCCGCCGCCATCGGAGAGAAGAGTCGCGTCTGGTGCGAGGATCGCTTCGAGCTCGCTGGTGCTTCCAGTCATCGAAGCCGACATGAACGCCTGCAGGAGCCGCTGGTGCTCCTGCGGCGCATCTTCGCGGGTGCTCGCGGCTGGAGACTCCTGTCTGACCGTACGTCGAGCTCGTGATGCCAACTGCCGACACGCCGCCTCCGAACGGTCCAGGGTACGGGCGACGTCGGAGTACGACTGATCGAACACGTCGTGCAGGAGAAAGGCCGCACGTTCGGCAGGCTTGAGGCGCTCGAGTGCCAGCAGGAGGGCAAACGACAGGTCGTCCGCAAGCTCTACGGCGTCCTGCGGTGTGAGCATCTTGGTGTCCGCGACCGGCTCGGGAAGCCAGGGGCCTTTGTAGGTCTCTCGGCGATAGCGAGCGGACTTGAGGCGGTCGAGACACAGCCGAGTCGCGATCCGCACGAGGAACGCTTCGACGTTGTCGACGGTCTCGCGATCCGTTTGAGCCCATCGCAGCCAGGCATCCTGAGTGACGTCCTCTGCGTCACTGAGACTGCCCAGCATGCGATAGGCCAGTCCACGCAGGCGCGGTCGATGGGCTTCGAAGGCGACGGCAGCTGCGTCCGCAGCGGCGCCGTCAGCTGGCACGTCGAGCCACCTCGACAGAGTGGTTTTCGATGCTGACGATCCGGCACGCCTCACCCATACCCAGGCCAGTCTTGAGTTTGGGGAAGACACGTCCCAGCGCAAATGCCATGGCCAACTCCACGACGGCTTCGTCACCCCACGAGTTGCGGACCGCCTCTCGAGCTGTTGCCAGTTCCTCGGGCCTGTCGGCCAGTGCGACCCCCATCGCATAACCCAGTCGGGTGGCGTCGGTCATCGTGCTCAGGTCTCCGGCCAGTACGGCTTCGAGTTGCTGAGAATCCACTGCCGCTTCGCGCGCCATGTTGATGCAGAGTTGTGTACAAGGGCCGCAGTCTTCGCTGGCGGCAGCCAGGATCTTCACCGCGTAGTAGGCCTCTTTTGGTGCCACGCGCCGGTGAGCGGCGGCGGCGTTGATCTTGGCAAACTTGAAGAAGGCGGAGGGCGCGCTCTCGAGCATGTGGGACATGTAGTCGGCGTCGTAGTCGTAGCGGTTCTGGAAGTCAGCGAGCAACTTTCGAGCGATCAGCGTACGCATCACGGGTCTCCTGCGGTGGCCAGCATGCCGCGACAGCCAGGACGGCCGGCACGACGATCAGGGCCAGGTCGAAGAGGACGGTCTGGGAACGACCCATTGCCATTCCCCAGAGGTGGAGGAGAGCGTGAAGTGCCAAAAAGACCGATCCTGCGAGCCCGGCGGGCCAGAGAGCCCATCTGATGGCTGCTGCCAGCAGGCCGGCTCCGGATGCGATGAACGCCAGTCCGATGTCCAAGACGAAGTGGTGGTTGAACGGTCCGGTAGCGGCTACTCCGGGAACGCGCTCGTACCAGCCCACGGGATCGACCAGCATGGTGACTCCGTTGAGCACGCTCAGCAGTCCGACGAGGAGCAGGATTCCACGTCTCGTTTTGGTCTTCATGTCGCCTCCGATCGCTTAGACGAGACAGCCGTTGGTCGTGTGACAGTCGAGCGTCGATTTCTCGACACGCCTTTTTCGACACGTTTCTCGAACGGTTGCTCGGCATGGTGCTCGACGTGGACAGAACGGCTCGGTCATTCGAGAATAGCGACAGTCGTCATCTCGATCGTTGATCACACACGGAGGCGCAGACCGATGTGCTCTTCTTCTTCGTTCTGTCTTCCCGGGCATAGGCGGGTTTCGGTTACGAACCGCTGGCTCGCAGTCTTGCTGCTGGGTTGGGTTGCGCTGAGTCCAGGCGGTGCGCTCGCGCGCTCCAGCGATGAGCTCCCGGCGCTGATCGATCAAGACTACGAGCGAGAGCTCGACTCTCTGTTCAAGCACTTTCACCGCAACCCCGAACTGTCGTTTCGGGAGTTCGAGACGGCGAAGCGGTTGGCCGCCGAGCTCCGCAAGTCGGGTGTCGAGGTGACTGAGGGAGTCGGGCAGACCGGGATCGTCGGGATTCTGCGCAACGGCGACGGCCCGGTTGTGCTCG
>JANQPS010000724.1 GCA_028285365.1 Thermoanaerobaculia bacterium
GCAGCGCCTCGGGATCGATCAGCGAGTCGAGCTCCTTCGCCAGGTGTGCGCAGCCGTCCAGCATGCTCATCAAAAGGGCATCATCCACCGCGACCTAAAACCGGGCAACATCCTGGTCCAGATCATCGACGGCCAACCCACGACCAAGGTCATCGACTTCGGCATCGCCAAGGCCATCGAATCCGAGCCAGGTGACCCGCAGACCATGCGCGGCCAGTTCTTCGGGACTCCCGACTACATGTCGCCCGAGCAGGCCGATCCCGAATGCCTCGACGTCGACACGCGCACCGACGTCTATTCGCTCGGCGTCATCCTCTATCAGCTGCTGACCGGGGCTCTTCCCCGCAGCAGCCTCCGGTCGACCGGCGGCCCCGAAGACCTCAGGAGTCTGCATCGCGTTCTCCGCGAGCACGAGACAACCAAGCCGAGTACGCAGGTCGGCAGCTCCCGCATCGAAGGCGACGAGATTGCCCGCACCCGAGCCACTGACGTCAGGTCGTTGCGCCGTCAGATCCGGGGCGATCTCGACTGGATCACTCTCAAAGCCATCGACCCCGATCGAGAGCAGCGCTACGCCTCGGCCTCCGAGCTCGCCCAGGACCTGAACCGCTATCTCCAACAGCGGCCCGTGCTCGCAGGACCGCCAACGACGGGCTATCGACTTCGCAAGTTTGTCGTGCGCCACCGGATTGCGGCAGGAACCGCGCTGGCTCTGACGCTCACCGTTCTTGCCGGGCTCGTGGGAACGACCATGGGCTTGGTCAGTGCTCGGCGAGCCGAACGCGAAGCCGAGCGTCAGGCCAGGACGGCTAGCGAGGTCTCCCAGTTCCTGATCGACGTCTTCAGCTCTTCCGACCCCTACCGTGGAGCCGAAGACGTGAGCGCTCGTGAGCTCCTGGAGCGAGGCGCGCAACGCATCGAGGAACGTCTGGTCGGCGAACCGGTTTCCCAGTCGGCGCTCCTGAATGCTCTCGGTTCTGCGTACATGGGACTCGCGCTCTACGACGAAGCGGAACCTCTGCTGCAGGAGTCGGTCGACATCCTCGCCGAGTCCCTCGGACCGAACGACCCACAGACGGCCATGCGCGCCAATACCCTCGCCTGGCTCCATCGCACCATGGGGCGCACCGATGAGGCCGAAGCGCTCATGCGCAGAAGCATCAACGACCTGGAAGGCAGCGACGACTTCCCGCTCGAACTGGCATGGGCGCATCTCAACCTCGGCGTCACGCTCAGAGATCGTGGTGAGCTCGCGGAAGCTCGCGAGCACCTGGAGCGTTCACTCGTGATCCGTGAGGGCTTGCTACAACCCGACGACGAACAGATCGGCTACAGCACCTACCATCTCGGCTGGCTCGAGAACCTGACCGGCAACTACGAGAAAGCTCACCAGCTCTACCTGCGCACCTTCTCGGTTTGGGAGAGCTCACTAGGCGAAGCGCATCCCATGTTGGGCTGGGCCCACAACGACCTGGGAGCCGTGCTCTTCAACCTAGGACGCCTGGAGGACGCGAACGACCACTACGTCCGCGCCGTATCGATTCAGACGGCGGTCTTCGGCGACGAGCATCCTGCCGTCACGGCGCCTCTCTTCAATAGCGCGTCGCTGCTCAGCCGGCTAGGTCGTCACGAGGAGGCGATCGAGCAGTACAGGAAGGTCGTGAACCTTCGCGCCGCGTCCCTGGGCGCTCAGCACCCCGAAGTCGCAGCGGCTCGGCTGGCACTGGGGCGAGAATTGCGAGTTGCCGGTCGATGGGAAGACGCGCTGGGGGAGCTGCAGCTGGCACTCGA
>JANQPS010000737.1 GCA_028285365.1 Thermoanaerobaculia bacterium
ACTCGTGAGCACTTCGCCGGAAAACCCGACGACTTTTTCGCGCGCCCGGACGACATCGCCGAGGAGTGCTTTCGCGTTGCCCACCAACCACGGTCGACTTGGACGTTCGACGCCCTGATCCGACCGTTCGGCGAGGAGTGGTAGATGGAACAGCTGATGCCACCAGAAGCGCTCCGCGCCGTCTCGCTGTGGGCTGGCGTCAACGTGCTCTTGATGTTGTCGCTGGGCCTGATGGTGACCCGGCTCAGACTCAAGACTCAACACGGGCGTGGGTACGGGTGACGACCCAATGCTCGAGAGAGCGATCAGAGCCCACGGCAACAACACCGAGTATGTTCCCGGCGCACTGATCCTGCTCTTTCTGGCTGGCGCCACTGGATCGTCAGCGCTGCTGCTGCACCTCGCGGGTGGAGCACTGTTGTCGCGCGTGCGCTGCACGCGATCGGGATCCGACAAATCGACAAGCGACTGCCGCCTGCACGGGTGATCGGCAACGTCACGACCTGGCTCGTCATCGCCTGGCTCGGCGTGGCCGTCGTAGTTGCGGCGCTCTAGGAAGAGAAAGACCACACAGTCTCGGCTCGAGCCAAGGTCATCGCCAGAAGAACTCCGGGACTCCCTCCCATGAAGCGCCTCGCTCATAGGAGCTTCATGAACGCAACGAGATCTTCGATGTCCTGTTCGGTGAGCTCGACGTTGCCATCGGTGATCGGGAACCCCATGTTGCTTTCGAACATGAAGTTGTACTGCTCGAGAACGTCCTCGAGTGTCTTCGCTGAGTTGTCGTGAAAGTAGGGCGCCGTGTGCTCCACACCCCACAGCTGTGGGGTTTTGTGCATGTTGGCGAAGAAAGCCGGGTGCAGCTGGCAGGTCGCCTCAGGGGGAAGAAGCGCCGCCAACATGGGAATCTGGTACACGCCGGTCAGCAGGATCCCTGGATCGGGAGACTCGACCGTCAGTGTGGTGCCACACGCGTCGGTGACGTCGAAAGAGACGACAGGATGGTTCAACGCATTGCGGTTGCTCACTCCGACATCAAAAGCTCGCCAACCGGGCGGAGCACCCGTTGGAAGCTCGACGAACTCGTTCGACTCGTTGAGCATGGGGCCGCTGTGACAGAAGGCGCACAGTCCCTTCTTCGAGGGAGGGTTCCAAGGGGCGTCGACGAAAAACTCACGGCCTCGCTTTTCCGATGCGGTCCGGCCTGCGGGCAGCCGAGGTGAATCTCCACCCCGGGCAAATCTTCGGAGCGTTCGGTTCGAGAAGAACCGCCGGTCCGTTTTCTGGAATTCGGCGATCAGTTCCAGCTCGAGCCGCGTGGGCGGAACGGTGTTCAGGGCGTGACCCCTGATGGCCCCGAGCGCCTGGTCGACGAGCGTCGGGTCCCGAAGGTCGTACATCAGTGCCGGATCAAGGGCCGGCGTGTTGAGGGTGCTGGGGACACCGCGCGCCACCACCACGCTCGACGCTGCCGGATCCTCGGTCAGGCTCACGCCGAACGGCAGCTCACGGCGCACGAGAACCGTGGCGTCGGCACTGATTCGCGACGTGCCCTCGACGAAGTCGTCCAGGCCGTCGTGACGAAAGAGCTCATCGTTCGGGTCTCTCGCAAGTCTGCGGGCAACCTCTCTTGGGTCGATCGTGCCGTCTCTACCCGAGTGGCAGGTTTCACAGGTCCTCCCATTGCCTCCGAACTCTTCACGGTCGAAGAGTCGTCGGCCTTCTGCCAGACGCGCGAGACGACACAAGGTCGCGCGCAGTGGCGGCAGGAGATCCGGATCACATGCGGGGTCAACAGCGGGCAATCGGGCCATGCGATCCGTCGAGCCAGAGGCAACGGCACCTCGATCTCCGTTGGCGATCGCACCAAGCGCCAAGAGCACCCCGACGGTGACCAGAAACAAACTTCGGGTTTTTGTCATCTTGCACCTCCTCACCAAGTTGGATGAGGTGCACTGTGACGGGAGAGCATGTGACCGACATGATCGAAGTCGAACCTTCCCGTGATCTCGGCGTTGCCGAACCAAATTTCCGTCGGCGTCCCGAATCTGGTGCCAGCGCTATCCAGGCAGACCTAGACGACGAATGAGTGTCGTTGCGCGCGGGTCCTGGCGAAGAGGCTCGAGCAGCGGCTCTCGGGCGATCAGCACCGCGTGTAGCCCCCGCTGATCGAAGGCTCGTTCCATCGATTGGAAGAACAGATCGGCGTCACCTCGTGCCGCGTGAATCATCGCGAGACCAATCGGCGCTGCGCCGTCACCCGCGGTCTGCTCGCGAAGGCTGGCCTCCAACGCAGCGGCTTCTTCCGTCTTACCCGCTCGAACATAGACATGGGCGAGAACACCCAGGAAATCTGGACGCTCGGTCGCTGCCGCCTGCTCCAGGTAGTCGATGGCTTCCTCGTAGCGACCCAGGTGCGCGCAGGAGATTCCGAGAATGAAGAGAGCAAACGGGGCATCGGGCAACTTGGCGACGACAGACTCGCCCACGGCGACGGCTTCTTCGGAGCGCCCAGCCATGTGAAGCGCCTGCGCCAGCCAGGCAACCGCCATGAGCGAAGTCCGGTCGACCTCTACCGCCCGCCGGCCGAGCTCCACAGCCTCGTCGGCACGCCCGGTAAAGGCGCAGAGCGCGGAGTACCTTCCCCAAACGTCCACCACGTTGGGCTCGAGCTCAGCCGCTCTTCGAAACATGCGATCGGCTTCGTCCCAATTCCACTCGTGCTCCCAGGTAACGGTTGCCAGACAGGACCAGGCGCTACCGAGATTCGGGTCGATCTCCAGCGCTTGTCGCGCAGACTGACGAGCCTTGGCGTAGTAGCTCGGGGCCTCGAACCCCTGCCAGGCGACGACGATGTTGGCCTCGGCGATGCAGGCGTGCGCTTGTGCATAGCGAGGGTCGAGCTCCAGCGCTTTCTCGAAGTGCTCGATACTGCGCTGGGCGTCATCGGGAACGAAGCGACCCAGACCGAGTCGGCCGCGCAAGAACTCGCGGTAGGCACGGATGTCGTCTGTATCGTGCTTGACGATCCGAGCCGCTTCCACTTGGTCGAGCTCCACCGAGAGAGCTGAGGTGATCTTGCGGCACACGGCGTCCTGGACCCCAAAGACGTCCCGGAATGGCTCGTCGTACTGCTCGGTGAAAAGGGCCTGGCCATCGTTGCATCGGAGCACGCGGACCGACACTCGGATCCGCTGATCCTGACGCTGGAGGCTCCCGTCGACTACCGCTTCGACGCCGAGCTCGAGACCAGCCTCGAGAGGATCTTGATCCAGGTCGGTGAATCGACGCACCGTAGCGAGCGGCCGCACGACCAGGTCACGAAGCCCGGACAGCCGAGTGATCAGCGTGTCTGCCATGCCGAGCTCGAGACTAGGATCCCTTTCGTCGTCCGAAAGAGGCCGGAAGGGCAACACGGCGATCAGACGAACCGAGCGAGGTTGATTCACATCGACCAACGGCTCGACGTCCTCCTCGAACCGATAACCGACACTCGGAATCGTGCTGACGAAACGCGGCGCCTTCGACTGATCTCCCAGCGCTCGCCGGATCTCTTTCACGCAGCGCGTCAGCGCAGCTTCGCCCACGTAGGTATCGGGCCAAAGCTGCGAGAGGAGCTCGTCTCGAGTGATGACCCGTCCTGGACTCCCGACGAAGTAGCAAAGGGTGTCGAAGACCTTCGGCTGAAGCGGTATCTCCACTCCGTCGCGCTCCAGGCGGCGTCTATCGGCATCGAGCAAAAACGGACCAAACCGCAGGGCACCCATCGTTGCGATTCTAGTTCCGGCTGTCAGACCGCCGTCCTGTCTCTGGACCCACGGACCGTCAGGGCAGGACGCGGAAGCTTCATCCCTCGTCGACTACCGATCGCTCTGGGCCGCTAGCTCGCCTCACGATAGGCGGAGAAGATTCCTACTGAGAGGCGAAGAACTCGAAGATCCTGGGCATTGCGAGCGCCACGATTCCGGCGTGTCCGGTCGGCTCCTCGACGAGCGAGACGTTGCCTCCGGCGTTCTCGACCAACTCGACCATGCGCCGGGACGTGGCGACTGGCGCCGTGGCGTCGTCGGTGCCGTGAAAACACAGGATCGGGAGGCCAGCCAAGGCCTCGAGATCGACCTGCTCGGGCCCGATCGAGCCTCCGGCAATGGGTGCCAACGCCGCCCACATCGAGGCGTGCTTCGACCCCAGTCGCCAGGTGCCGTTACCCCCCATCGAATGCCCCATGAGGAAGATCTTCTGGGCATCGATCGGGTACTCCTCGCGCACCAGCTCCACGACCTGCATGACGTCTTTCTCGCTCAGCTCGGCAATGGCATCGAGATGGGGATCAGCACGCACGGTGCGTCGTCCGTAGCGGCCGTCCGGTCGATAGCCGAGAGGTGTCACGGCAACAAAACCGTGTTTCTCGGCGAGCTGTTGGAACATGCCGCCGTCACGTCGCATGAACGTTCGCTCTGTACCACCGAGTCCGTGCAGAGCAACGACCAGCGGGTGCGGTTGTTGCGGGTCGTACGTGGTCGGAACGTAGACCCGATAGGGGAGGATCTCGCCGGTCTCGGCAAAGCGGTAGTGACGCGAGAGCTCCCCGCGAGCGCCTTCGAACGGATCGATGCCTCGTTCGATCTGGGCGAGCAGGCGCTGCGACTCCGAGATCGCGACATCGAAGTCGAAGCCACGGGCCTCTTGACGGCCGAGGTTGATCTGTAGGGCGAGATCGAAGGGAAAGAGAATCGAGGCGCGGACCGAATCGAAACCCGAATCGCCACCCGAAACGGCGTCGAGACGGCGACGCAGCTCGGTTTCACGCGACGTCAGACCACCTACGAGGTGCAGAGGGAGGTGAAGCGTGCGAAGCAACTGCCCCCCGGAGCTCACCCGAGCGCGGACCAGGTAGTCGCCATCACCCACCCCCTCCACTCTCACCGAAACGTCGAAAGGCTGGTCGACCAGATCGGTAGGTAGGCCGCGATGGCTTCCCAGCGACCGCACCTCGTTGCCCGGCCGCAAGCCGCCGCGACCGGCGACCGCCTCGACGAGGTCGAGCTCCATGAGCAACGGCTCCTCGAGCAGGATGGGCGCCGGGTAGAGCTGCCGCAGCTGGACGACAACCGGGAGCGATGGATCGGCAACCTGTTGGCTCGAGTCGAGAGCCAGACTGAGCGCCAACGCCTCTCGCGCGTTCCAGTCTCTGCCGAGGAGCAGG
>JANQPS010000748.1 GCA_028285365.1 Thermoanaerobaculia bacterium
CTCGTGGCGAAGTGGATGCTGTTCGGCTTCGTTCATGGGGTCATGAACACCGACAACATGACGATCTCGGGCGAAACGATCGACTACGGTCCGTGCGCCTTCATGGAGCGCTATGACCCCGCAACGTCGTTCAGCTCGATCGACCACGGCCAGCGCTACGCCTATGGCAATCAGCCCGGGATCGCACAGTGGAATCTCGCGCGCTTCGCCGAGACCCTGCTGCCGCTCTTCGATGATGACGAGGACCGTGCTGTCGAGCTCGCCACCGAGACGCTCACGAGTTTCGGAGCTGCGTTTCAACAGGCCTGGCTCAGCGGAGTCAGGGCAAAGCTCGGGTTGAGCACCGAAGAACCGGAAGATGTCGATCTGGTCAACGACTTCCTGCGCGCTGCCCAGGAGGAAGATGTCGACTTCACCCTGGGATTCAGGCGGTTGGCGTCGCTCGTCTCGCTCGACGACGAGCCGCGGGAGGCGGGTCAGGCGAGCGAAGTCGAGGCGGTCTCGGCGGCTCTCGATCGTGACCTGACGATCATCGAGTCGTTGGCTGATTGGCTGGAGCGCTGGCGCGGTCGACTCGGTCGGGAACCTCGCTCCAAGGCAGAGATCGAGAGCTCGATGCGCCTCGTCAACCCGATCTACATTCCGCGCAACGAGCGCGTCGAGGAGGTCATCGAGAGAGCCGTGGATCACGACGATCTGGGCGAGTTCGAGCGTTTACTCGCGGTGACCTCGACGCCGTTCGACCATCAGGCCAACGCCGATCGCTATCTGGCCCCTTCGTCGACCGGCGCAGCTCCCTATCGCACGTTCTGCGGCACCTGAAGCGCTGGAGGTCCTGCAGCGAGAGCCAGGACGCGTCTGCAGGCCCGAAGCTGGTTGAGGTGGCGGCGCGCGTCAGGCCGCGAGCTTGCGAAGGCGCAGCACTGTGATCTCGAGCTGTTCGCGCGCCGCGTTCGCGAGCTCTTCGGCACGTGAGTTCGCAACCCGCTGACGCAGGATCTCGAGCATCTCGTCGGCGCTCTTGCCCGTTGCACAGACGATGAAGATGAAGCCGAAGCGTTCGAAGTAGCGCTCGTTGAGCGTTGCGAGTTCCTCGAGAGTCGCCTCCGTGGCCCGTTCGACTGCCGCCTGTTCGACGGCCGATTGGCTTGCCGACCGCTCCTCGGCCGAGTGTGACGGAGGTGTTGGCCCGGATTGGTAGCGCTGCTTCAGCGTCTCGAGATCGCCGATCCGCGGATGAGCCTCGAAAGCCTGCAGGTGGTCGGCCGTTGCCAGCTGGGTCCAGGTCGTGGCTGCGCTGTTCAGGAGATCGAGGTCTGACGTGAAGGGTCGGCGTTCGAGCATGGCGTGCACCCAGGCTCGAGATCCGCAGCAAGACAGCAGCAGATCGTGGGCTTCGGCCTCGGGTACGCTGTTGAGACGGTGTGACGCGTTCATGGCGAGAGTCCTCGCGGTCAGGACGAGCGACGCCCGCCCGGTCGAGCCGTCGTCCGACGATCGAGGAGGAGGCCGCTGGGCTCCGGGTCGAGCTGGCCGTCTTGAAAGACGAGACGGCCTCGGAGGTAGGTGCGATGAACACGACCGAAGAGCTCGTGGCCGGCGTAGGGGGTGAGCCTGTGGCGATCGAACATCTGGTCTGCAGTCACCACGAAAGGTTCGTCGGGGTCCCATACGACCAGATCGGCGTCGAGACCAGGGGCGATCGCGCCTTTGCTGTCGAGACCAAAAAGCGTCGCCGGCGCTGCCGCGAGCCAGTTGGAGAGGTCTTCGAAACTCGCGCCGCGCTGGCGGAACGCCGTCCAGGTGACGGGCAGAGACCACTGGATTCCCGAGATGCCTCCCCACGCGCGGCTCATGGGCAAATCCTTGAGCTCGGGAGGACAAGGAGAGTGGTCGGAGCCGATCGTCGAGATCAGCCCTCGCTCGACGGCTCGACGCAGACCCTCTCGCTGTCCCTGGGTGCGAATCGGCGGGGCGCACTTGAAGCGCGGGTCGTCCTGGGGAATCTCCTCGCTGCAGGAGTAGAGATAGTGCGGGCAGGTCTCGGCGCTCAGACGAGCGCCCTGCCGGCGCTGCCGCTCGAGGGTTTCGAGAGCCTCGGTCGATGCGACGTGGACGACATGAGCGT
>JANQPS010000805.1 GCA_028285365.1 Thermoanaerobaculia bacterium
CCCGCTCGTGTCGAAGCGCTCTGGCTGGCCGATGGCCCTGCGGTTGCCGCTCAGCCCGTCCCAGAGATCGTGCGCCGTCCACCCGAACCCGGTGACCGCGCCCAGGCCGGTGACGACGACGGGTGGAGTCTCGGGCTCGGGCCCGGTCTGCTGTGCTCGGACGCTCGGCTCGCTCAATGCCCAGGTCGAGCGTCAGCTGGCTTCACCGCTCGCGCTCTTGAGCGAGAGGATGAACTCTTCGAGACGCGCGACGGTGGCGAACGTCTCAGGATCGATGTCTTCGCTGTCGATCGTGACCCCGTAGTCCTTCTCGAATACGACGATGAGCTCGAGAGCGTCGATCGAATCCAGCCCGAGCCCTTCTTCGCCGAACAGTGACTCGTCGTCGCCGATATCGTCGGCGCTCATACCCTCGAGCCCGAGACTGTCGATGATCACCTGCTTGATGCCAAGCCTGGTGACGTCCTGGCGGGTCACGGACTGTTCTGTCGAGCTCTGAATCTCGGTCATCTGTCGGTCTCGTTGGGGTTGTGCGTTCAGGTCACCCGGTTCAGCCAAGAACGCATCGTCGTGCTCGCGCTCCAGTGCTCTCGGTGACGATCACGCGGGAGCTCAGGGCCAAACGGCGAGTGGAGGCCACTCCGGTGTAGTCGCTGCTGCAGACGCTGATGGGTGCTCCGCCGGGCCGCTCACGACCGTCTCAGATTAGCACAGCGGATGGTTGGGTCTGCCTTCTCGATGGAGTCTCCGGCAGGCCCTGGAGGAGGTGAACAAAGGTGGAAATTGGAGCCGGACCGTGCCGTCTTCCTGTGTCAGGATGGCCTTCGTTGGAGTGATCTCCGTGGATGCGATAACCGAAGCCTGGGCACGGCTTGTGCGCCGCAGACCCGATCACTCTCTCGTTCTCGGCAGTGGCCGTACGGCCAGCGTTCGCGACATCGAGCGCATGACCGGAATCGCTGAGCGCGTCACTACGAGTGCGGGGGAGAGTCGACTGGTCATTCTGGTGGGTCGCAACGGTCCGGGATATCTGGCCGGACTGTTGGCGCTCTGGCGATCCGACCGGATTCCGGTTCTCGTCGACTCCGGGACCCCGATTCCAGAGCTCGAGCGGGTTCAAGCCCATCTCGGCTGCTCGGCCGTCCTGCGAACCCGGGCCTGGCCCGAGGGCGACGGTGAAGGCTGGCTCGAGTGGCAGGACTCGGCGTCGGATCCCGGCGGCAGCGGATCAGGCATGACGGTTCCGATCGACGACGGAGTCTTCAAGGTGACCTCGGGCACCACCGGTGATCCCCGGGCCGTGATGACTCCGGCTCGGAGCCTTCTCGCCGACGACGAGGCTCTGACGACCACCATGGGGCTGGGCTCGGACGATCGCTTTCTCGCCGCGGTTCCGCTGAGTCACTCGTACGGTTTTTCGAGTGTCGCTCTGCCAGCGATCGTTCGCGGGACTCAGATCATCGTTCCAGAGAGCTCCAACCCATTCGGAGCGCTCGAGGCGGCCGTCGAACACTCGGCGACGTTTCTACCCACGACCCCGGCATACCTCCAGGCGCTCGTGCGTTCGGCACGCCCGCCCCAGGCGCCGTCGACGATGCGCCTCGTGATTGCCGCCGGTGCTCCTCTGGCGCCCGAGACCGCCCGGCGGTTCAGGAAGCTCTACGGTCAGCCGGTGCACGTCTTCTACGGTGCCAGCGAATGTGGCGGAATCACCTACGATCGTGAGGGCTCGGCGGCCGAGCGCGGCACCTTGGGAACGCCGGTCGACGACGTGTCGGTCGAGCTCGAGCCGCTCGAGTCCGAGGCCGGAACCGAAGCGGGCGAGCGCGGTGTCGTCGTCGTGCGCTCGGCAGCGGTGGCCAACGGGTACTTCCCGAGCACCGAGGGGCGCCTGGGTGAGGGCCGCTATCGAACTGCCGATCTCGGCAGCTGGCGTGATGGAGAGCTGGTTCTTCACGGCCGTGTCGATCGAACCATCAACGTCAAGGGCAAGAAGGTCGACCCCGGAGAGGTCGAGAGGTTGCTTCGGCGCCTACCCGGCGTCCGAGAGGCGGCGGTCGTGGCCCTGGTGAGGCATGGTGCGGGCAGTGACGCAGTGCGTGCCGTGGTGGCTGTCGACTCGCCGAACGCCGTCACGGTCGAGTCGCTGCGGCGCCACCTCAGCGAACGCCTGCCTCCCCACAAAGTCCCACGAAGCTTCCTGCTCGTCAACGAGCTCCCGCGAAACGAGAGAGGGAAGCTCGACTATCGAGCCATGACCCGCCAAGGGCGCTCGTGACGCATTCCTCTGCTCCTCACGGCTCGCAGCGTCGGTCGGTAGAGCCGTCGTCCGCTCGGGCACTGTCACCTTTTCTCAAGATTTCGCTCGGAGTGATGGCTGCTGCGCCGGTGGCGTTGTTGTTGAGGCCGGGGTGGTGGCCCTGGATCGGTGGCACGGTGGTCGCCAACCACGCCGTGGCGGCGGCGGCCGGCGTGATGCCTCGCAGCCGTCTCCTCGGACCCAACCTCACTCGACTCGACCGCGACGATGCGGTTGCGCTGACTTTTGACGACGGCCCGCATCCGGAAGGCACTCCTCGGGTGCTCGATCTGCTCGACGAGTCTGGTGCTCGCGCGAGCTTCTTCTGCGTCGGCCGATGCGCCGAGCGCTGGCCCGAGCTCGTGCGCGAGATCGTTGATCGTGGTCACCGAGTCGAGAACCACACGATGACTCACTCCAACCTGTTCGGGTTCATGGGACCGCGCGCCCTGGCTCGTGAGATCGACGACGCCCAGGCTGTTCTCTCGGAGCTCGCCGGGAGGTCGCCGCGTCTGCTCAGAGCGCCCGCGGGGATGCGTGGTCCGTTGCTGCAGCCGGTCCTGGCGAAGCGAGGACTGGAACTGGCCTCGTGGACGCGGAGGGGTTTCGACGCGGTGTCCCGAGACATCGACGCCATCTATTCGCGGTTGGCCTCCGGGCTCACCGGTGGCGAGGTCGTTCTTCTCCACGACGGGCGGCAGGGACGGGCTGCTCACGGGTCTCCACGCGCGAGTTCACGTCCGCTTCCGGTGATCGAGGTCCTGCCGAGGCTGCTCGAGGAGCTGAGTCGTCTGGGGCTCCGCTCGGTGCCGATGGAGAGCTCTTCGGACCTGGAGAACGACCTCTGACTCGAGAGGCGTAGTTGCTGGGGTTGGTGTGGGGATCGGTCAGCGACTGTCGATTCCGGATCTGGCGTCCACAGTTTCGTAACGATTCGTAACGAGGTTTTGACCCGGCTCGATCGTCGCGAGTACCATCGCTGACATGTCGGTTGGACTAGAAATCAGAGCGCACGAACGGGGCACGCGAGTCCTCGTCCCTGAGCCCGTCGAGTTGGAGCGGCCCGCTCCGCCCGCTTGGATCGTGAACGGGTTCGACGGGGTCTCAGGCGAGTCGATGGAGGGTTTCCCGGACCAGGAGGTTGTCGTCAGGGGCTCGTTGGCCCTCGTATCCGATCGCGTTCCGGGTGCACGTCTGCTCGCTCCTGAATCGTTCGGCGAAGCGGTTTCGGCTTGTTATGCGCGGTTGCTGGCGACCCTCGACCGGTTGGACCGACACCCGGTCAGGATCTGGAACTTCGTGCCGGGAATCCTGGAAGAGTTCGGCACTCTCGAACACCGCTACATGGCATTCAACGCGGCCCGCTTCGTGGCCTATGAGCAACGCTATGGCTCGGCCTGCGAGTTTCCGAAAATGCTTCCGACGGCGTCAGGTACCGGACAGGCTTCGGAAGACTTCGTCCTGTTTTGTCTGGCCAACACGGAGTCGGGCATTCCGGTCGAGAACCGTCGCCAGGTACCCGCTTATCGCTACTCCAAACGCTACGGGCCACGGCCACCCTGTTTCGCACGGGCCACGGTTCTGGAACCTGGTGGCCTCGACGGTCTGCTGCCTTCCAGCGGCCGCGTGCTTCTCGCCGGGGGCACCGCGAGTAT
>JANQPS010000077.1 GCA_028285365.1 Thermoanaerobaculia bacterium
GCGTCGCCACCGGCGCATCCGCGGCCGAGGTCCCGGACTATCTGATCGACACTCCCCTGATCTTCGGCGGTTTCGAACTCACCCTGACGGCCGCCGGAGATCAGGGGAGTGTCGATCAGATAGTCCGGGACCTCGGCCGCGGATGCGCCGGTGGCGACGCTGAGCGACAGTGCGGGTCCGAGAGAGGTGAGTACGAGCAAAAGGCGTCGAGCCATGGCTCACTCCTGGAGGGCTAGGGGTTCTTCGGTCGAGAGCAGGCTCAACTCGCTCGCCGCGAAGGCTGCGCGCAGCTCGGAAACTGGGCCCGCAAACAGCTCGTTGGCCTCTTCGAGCAGCGACTCGACGAGAGCTGTGACCTGTCTGAGGTAGGTCTCTTGGGTGGGGTTGGGTGCTGCCCAGCTCGACTGGAGGGAGCGCAGGACTTCACCAACCCTGTTGAAGGCTTTGTTGCGGGGCACGATACCTTTGGTGTCGGGTGGGGTCCAGAACTCGAGCTCGAGCTCTTCGAGAGCCGCCTTGACGTCGCGAGCCTGTTCACTGAGCTGGCTCATCGGGTCCGGGTCATCTGTGTCGGTCTCTTCTTCGCCATCGGTCTGGTTCGCCATCTGTTCCTTCAGCTTGCGCTGAATGACGTCGATGTCGGCTTTGGCCGAACCGATCCGAGCGATCGCTTCCGCGACCGCTTCCTGGAGGCTGCCCGTCTTGGCGACGGCGCTGCGGTTGGCTTCCATGTCGGAACGACTGATTCCCAGCCGCGGGTCGCCGACCACGGTCACCTCGGTAGTCGCCTCTTGATCTCCATGAGTGACTCGGACCTGGTAGGTACCGGGGAGGACTTCTGGGCCGCCGCCTCCGAAGAACTGGCTGAACTCGTCGGCTCCTGGCTGGCGAAAGGCGTCTCGTCGAAGGTCCCATACGGCGCGATTGATACCTCGGCTGACGACCACGTCGAAGCTGCGAATCGTTTCGTCGCCCTGCGAGATCTCGAGTGTCGCCTTGTGCTCTTCGGGTTTGTCGGTGCCGGAACCGTCGGCCTCCTCGCTCTCGAGCTGGGGAGCCTCGAGGCGTTGTTCCTCGATGCGAGCTCTCTCGGTCTCGGTGTCGGGATGGGGCAGCTCCTCACTGTTCAGGGAGAAGGTGATGAGCGCGCCGTATGGCCGGTTCTCGCCGCGATACTCACCGTTGCTGGGCATGAGCTCACCCGGCGACGAGATCGCCTGATACTGCTGAGCTGCTGCAACGTCGAAGACATGGATCGGCTTCTGCAGGGTGTCCTCGCCAAGTCCACGCAGGGGAGAGATGTCGTCGAGGATGAAGATCGAGCGTCCGTGAGTGCCCAGGACGAGGTCGTGCTCGCGGGGGTGGATCGCCATGTCCATGACCGAGACCGTCGGCACCCCATGGGTCCACTTGAACCACTCCTTGCCGGCGTCGAGCGAGACGTAGAGACCAAACTCGGTGCCGAGGAACAAGAGGTTCTCGTCGACCGGGTCCTGCTCGACCTTGAGCGCATACCCCCACACGTCGTCTTCGTCGGCGATCCGCTGCCAGCGCTCGCCGTACTCCGAGACCCTGAAGACGTAGGGAGTCCAGTCGCTGCGGCGATGATTGTCGAAGACCACAAACGCTTCGCCGTTGCTGTGCTTGGAGGCGGTGACGTGTGGAATCCAGGTGTTGTCGGGGACCCCGCGGGCTTTGTTCTCGAGGCTTGCCCAGTTCTCCCCGCCGTCGCGAGTGATCCAGAGTCGGCCGTCGTCGGTCCCCACCCAGATCACGTCGTCTTCGGTGGGGCTCGGCTCGATGGAGATGATCGACGTGTAGTTTTCGGCTGCCGTGACGTCGAAGGTCAGTCCGCCGCTGGTCGACTGGAGTTGCCACTCTTCGTTGTCAGTGGTCAGGTCGGGGCTGATGATCGACCACGACTCGCCGCGGTCGGTCGAACGGTGCACGAACTGGCTGCCGTAGTAGATCGTCGCGGGATCGAAAGGGTCTTGCGCGAAGCCGGCGTTCCAGTTGAAGCGCAGGGGCTCGTCGTCCGGACCGTCGGGTTTGATCGCCTTGCCTTGCCCTTTGCGGATGTTCCAGCGCGACAGGTTGCCTCCCTGACTCATGGCGTAACCAGACATCGAGTCTTCGGGGTCTGGTGCGGTGTCGAAGCCGTCGCCGAAGGCGACCATGGTCCAGTGGAAGTTGCGGATACCGCCCCCGAAGCCCTGTTCCCAGACGGCCGATGGCCCACGCCAGGAACCGTTGTCCTGGAGGCCGCCATAGACGTTGTAGGGCAGGTCCATGTCGACGCGCACGTGGTAGTACTGGCCGAGCGGCAGATTGCGCACGAAGCGCCAGGTGGCACCGCGATCGCGACTGAAGCCGACACCACCGTCGTTGCCCGAGACCAGGTAGGTGGGATCCTCGGGATGGATCCAGAGCTCGTGATGGTCGGGATGTAGCGAACCGATACCAGCGAGCGTCCGGAAGGTCTTGCCGCCGTCTTCCGAGAGGTCGAGCGAGCTGGCGAGGCGATACACGCGATTCGGGAGCTTGGGGTCGACGCGGATGTCGCCGAAGTAGAACGGCCGCGGGGAGACGTTGGGAGACGAGTTGACCGTCTTCCAGGAGACTCCGCCGTCTTCGGAGCGCAGCAGAGCGTTCTGCTCCGCTTCGACGAGCGCGTAGGCAATCTCGGGGTTGGACCTCGAGAAGCCTAAACCGATGCGGCCGAGATCACCCTCAGGCATCCCGTCGAGAGTCGAGGCGCGTCGCCAGGTCGTGCCGCCGTCCACCGTTCGGTAGAGCCCGGATCCGGGTCCTCCGGACTCGAAGAAGTGTGGCCAGCGACGGTATTGCCAGAGGGCCGCCAATAGGGCGTCGGGGTTGCCGGGGTCGATCACGAGGTCGGCGCAGCCGGTCTTCTCGTCGACGAACAGGACCTTCGTCCAGGAGGCGCCGGCGTTGACCGTCTTGAAGACGCCTCGCTGTTCGTTCTCGCCCCAGGCGGCGCCCATGGCACACACCCACGCGACCCTGGGGTTGGTCGGATGCTCGATGATGCGATGGATGCGCTCGCTCTCTTCGAGACCGATGTGGCTCCAGGTCGTGCCGCCATCGAGTGAGCGATAGACACCGTTGCCGACGGACGCGCTGTTGCGCGGGTTCCCTTCACCGGTGCCGATCCAGATCACGTCGGGGTTGGCGTGACTGATTTCGACGGCGCCGATCGCGGCGACCGGCTGATCGTCGAAGATCGCCTGAAAGGTCACACCGCCGTCGTCAGATCGCCAGACTCCACCGGTCGCGGCTCCGACGACCAGGGTGTCGGGGTGCGCCGGGTGAACGTCGATGGCGGCGATGCGGCCGCTCATGGCGGCGGGACCAATCGATCGCGCCCGGAGACCTGCAAGGAGCTCGGGTTCGACGGACGCCAGAGCGGTGCTGGCGAGAGTCATGAGCAGGCTCGAGAAGATTGTCACCATGGTGGGTGCTACGGCGAGCGTGTGCTGGAATCGGCCTGAAGCAGAAGGGCGTAACACGGCAGTTCCCCGAGAGTGTGATTGCGAGGATTGACGAACAGGCGGGCACGGGCGTGCCATGCTCGGTTCGAGGAGACGTTTTGATGACACGAGAGGATATGACGACTCGACGGAGCATGGGGTCGAGACTCGCTATTGCGACGTTTGCGGTGATGTGCATAGGGTGCGACGGCGCCTTGGGGCAACGCTCCGACCAGCAGTTGTTCGAGCAAGACGAGATCGGGCACCAGATCAATCTTCTGGAGATGGAGGGAGACTACGCGGGACTGTTGGCCCTCTATGACCGACTGGTCAAAGTAGCCCCCGACGACCGGGACCTGGCCATGCGACGGGGCAGCGCGTACTTTCGGGCAGGGTACATCGAAGAGTCCCTGGCTGACTTCGACCGAATTGTCCGTCTCTCCCCGCAGGACGAGCCGTACCTGTGGCAGCGTGGTATCGCGCAGTACTACGCTGGCCAGTTCGACGAGTGCGCGGCGCAGTTTGTCGTGCACCGAACGGTCAATCCTGCCGACGTCGAGAATGCGGCCTGGCACTACCTCTGTGTAGCGGCGTCCGAGGACGCTGCCACGGCCCGGGCCGGGTTGCTACCGGTCGGGCCTGACGCACGGATCCCGATGAAGGAGGTCTACGAGCTGTTTGCTGGTCGCTTGGATGTGCCAGCGGTGATCGCGGCGGCCGAGGCGGCCAATTGGCGTCAGCGTCCGTCGGCCATGTTCTACGCCTACCTCTATGTCGGTCTCTGGCATGAAGCCCACGGCCGGGAACAGGAGTCAGCGAGGGCCATCGCCAAGGCAGTCGAGCTCTCCGGACTTCCGCCGCGTGGCTACATGGGAGACGTTGCCGTCGTTCATCAACGCGTCCGTGAGCGCTAGGGAGACCCGCCTCGAGCTGAAACCCTGGAAGGGTCGTCGTCGTTCAAGGGTCGAGTCCGTTCGGATTCGTTCATGGACGCAGTTCCCGACCCAGTGAGGACGAGAGAATGTTGCTAGGTCTGATCGACGGCTTCCGCAAGCGGGCCAGCGCCCCGCTGCGGCTCACCGTGGCTCTGGTTCTCGTGGGCTCTCCGAGCGTCTGGGCATCGGAGCCTGCCAGCGAAGCGGTTCGCTCGCTCGCCTCGGACCTGGTGGAGGTGGCCGGACTGCCGGGAATGTCGATCGCCATTCTCGAAGACGGTGACATCGTCTTTGCCGAAGGCCTGGGGCTTGCTGACCTCGAGAGTGGCCGTCCGGTAACGCCGAAGACGGTGTTTCGCGCGGCCTCCGTCTCCAAGACGGTGGCGGTGACACTGCTGGCCCGCCTCGTCCAAGAGGGCGTCGTCGGACTGGACGACGAGATCGCCGATATCGGTGTGAAGTTCCCGGACTCTGGAGGCGTCACTCCCCGGCTTCTTTCAGGACATCTCGCAGGTATCGGGCACTACCAGGGCTCCGACCAGATCGATCGTCGTCGCCACTACGAGAGCTCGGAGGAGATGCTGGCGGTGTTTGCCGAAGGTGAGCGAGCCGGTGCTCCTGGTGGGCAGTACCAATACTCCACACACGGCTACACCCTGCTGCAGGTGGCGATGAGCACGGCGGCCGATGCTCCGTTCCTGGACGTGTTGGAGGAGCAGCTGTTCGAGCCCCTCGGGATGAGCTCGAGTGGCGGAGATCTGCGGGCCCGTCCCCACCCGGAGATGTCGACCCTCTATCGTCTGGTCGGCCGCAAGGCTTTTCCGATTCCGGTGCCTGAAGATCCCAGCTACAAGTGGGCGGGCGGTGGACTGGTGAGTACGCCCTCGGACCTGCTGAGAATGGCCGGGGCCTACCTGGAGAGTGATGCTGGAGGTTTCTTGACGCCCGAAACCGTCGACCTCTGGTGGACCTCTCAGAAGGTGGGCAACGAACCGACGGGCGTCGGCATCGGCTGGCGTGTAGGCGAAGATTCGGACGGTCGACGCATCGTTCATCACGCCGGCTCCATGGGAGGGGCTCGCAGCGTCGTCTACATCGTCCCCGACGAAGGCCGTGCGATCTCGATCATGTGTAACGCGCAGTGGTCGTCGCTCATCGAATCGACCGCAAAGGTGCTGCTCGACGTGTGGGCGCAGCCGAGTTGGGGCGGGTTGGAGCAGGCTGACGGAACCCGGTGGACCTATAGCGGGACCTTCGGTGATCAGCCTGTGACTGGCGACGTGGAGCTCGGCGGCCGGTCCGGATCCCTGTCGGTCCCGGACGCCGTCAACGAGCGCTTGCGTCAGGCGCGAATGGACCAATTCCCCCTGGTTCGGCTTTCGGACTCGCGCTGGGCGGTCGTCTCCCCGATCGGGCTGATCGAAAGTGAGCTGACAGTGTCGGAGCGCGATGGAACGCTGAAGTTCGCTTGGGGCTCGCGTGTCTTCGAGGCCACTTTGCGGCGCGGATCGACCCGCTAGGCGCTGGAGCCCCGCTGTCGGTCGGCGCTATCGAGAGCGCTGCTGATTGTGCGTTGATGGAGCGCAACGCGACAGTCGCTGAAGCCTACGACTCCAGCTCGAGAGTTGCTTGAAGGACTAGGGCTTCAAGCCCCCTCCTGGCTCGCCGTCTCGGGAGAGATGTAGCGACTTCGGACAGGAGGGCCTCGAAGACCCAGGTCCGAGAGAACTCGAGAACGCCTGCAACTGCTGTTGCTTGCGAGTCTCGAGCGCACTTGGCATTGGCGTTGCCTTGGTTGTGCCCCGTCGCACCGCTGCTTGACCGTGGACAGCGACGTCTACCTTCGAACGCTGCTGATTCTGGGGGCTCGTGATGAACATCTCTCGACGACTCGCTAGCCGAACCTCCCTCTTGGTCCTGGCCCTGACCGGCTTGACGTTGTGTTGCCCGCAGTTCCTGTCGGCGCAGCGTCTGAACTACCCGAACTTCGTCTTCAACTGGAACTTCGACGATGCCGTGGAGCTCGGTGGCTGGTCCCTGCCGGAGAACTCGCGTGCACAGTTCTTCAGTGACGACGCTTTTGGCGTGCCGGACTCCGGGTCCGTCAGCACGTCGATCTTTGGTCAAAACCTCAGTCCGATTCTCAGTCAGTGTGTTCGCTTGCCGGCATCTCCTGCCAGCACGGTCTATCTCGTGGAAGCCGCGGCGCGGAGTGAGTTCGACTCCGACGAGGCCGAGGTCGAGGTCAGGTTCTTTTCTGCTGCGGGCTGTGCGGGTTTCATCAGCGACGGGAGTCTGCAGATGGATGTGACGACGGAGTGGGTCGCTCACAGTACACAGTTGTCAGCGTCCGAAGTCGCTCGCAGTGCGGAGGTCGTGGTGTCTGCCTCGAACTTCTTTGCAGGGACGCCGGTTCTCGTCGACCGAGTTCGAGTATCGGCGTTCAGCCCGATTTCATCAGACGTCGAGGTCGTCCTCTCCAGCGATGAGAGCCGAGTGCAGAGCGGGGACTCTTTCACCCTCACGTGGGAAATGCGCAACCTGGGCAACGCGTTGGCTGAGAATCTGGCGCTCGACGTCCAGTATGCGTCTGGCCTCACACCGGGGCCCGAGCCCAACTGTGTGGGTTTCTTCGACGAAGACGGACGATGGCGGCTTCAGCTGCCCCTCGAACCAGGGCAGTCTCGGAGCTGCTCGCGAACCGTGTCGGTGTCGTCGTCGAGCGCACAGCTCGAGGTCACGGCGTTTGTCGAGAACCCGACTGGCGGCCCGATCATCAACGTGTGCATGGTGCCGGGTGATTGTTATGGAGACCGTGACCTCGCCAACAACATCGACGTCCTGACGATCGACGTGGTCGGGAGTCCGGTGCCGCGCTTCACCGTCGACACCGTACTCGACGGACCAGACCAGACCCCGGGAGACGGAGTCTGCGCGACACCTTCCCAGAGCTGCACCCTGCGCGCGGCGGTCGAGGAGGCCAACGCGCTGCCAGGACCGGATCTCGTCTCGGTACCGTCGTCTAGCTCCCCGTACCGGCTCAACTCCGCCTCGCCGGGATCGGCGCCGATCACGATCACGGACGACATTGAAATCGTCGGCATCGGAGGTCGGCCAACCATCGAGGCCTTCGAGTTCATCACGGTCAGAGATCGGGCTTTCAGGATTCCCGACGGCTCCGACATCTTCGTGACTCTTCGCAATCTGCATCTCACCGACGGCGAGGCCAATGAGCTCCTGGGCTCTGAAGACGGTGGGCTCATCTACCACGGTTCAGGAGCCGGCACGCTCGAGATCGATCGCTCGATCCTCTCGTTGGGCAAGGCACGGTCTGGCGGGGCGATCTGGAGCGGCGGCACGCTGCGCCTCATCGAGACGATCTTTTTCGACAACGAGGCGGATCGGGATGGCGGTGCGGTCTACTCAGGAGTTCGGTTCGAGTCGGAAGGCCTCGGGAGTCCGTTGGGTCGAGGAGCCGCGTTCAGGAACAACAGCGCGGGGCGCGACGGTGGCGGCCTGGTCGCGCTAGGCGAAGTCTCGATCGATGCAACGTCTTTCGAGGAGAACGACGCTGGGCGTTATGGAGGTGGTCTCTACCTGGCCCCTTCGGCCGACGATCGGGCAATCGTCACGCGCAGCCTGTTTTTTGCCAATCAGTCGGAGAGCGGCGGTGGGCTGGCGCTCGTGGGTGATCTCAGCATCGCCAACACCACCTTGAGTGCCAACGAGGCACTGACTGATGGTGGCGGTGTTCTGGTGCTGTTTGGTGTTGCCGATCTCTTCAACCTCACGATCGTCGGCAACCAGGCCGGCCCCGGCGATCCTTTCAACGGTGAGGGGGGCGGGATCTGGGTCGCTTCTTTTGGTGCCACGGTCTCCGTGAACAACACCATCGCTCAGGACAACTACGCCCAGGTGGAGGTCATTGGCGGCTTGCCCCAGCCCCGCGGTTCGGTGTGTTTCGGGACGATCACTTCGCTCGGCTACAACCGGCTCAACCCCACGTTGCTGGACGAGGACTGCACGATCGACGGCGATCTCAGCACCATCATCGACGTCGACTCGCGGTTGGCGCCGCTCCTGCACAACGGCGGCCCGACGTTCACCCACGGCTTCGTCGACGAGCTCGGTACCGCTCTCGATGCTGGTGATCCCATCGCGTGCCGGTGGTCTCCGGGAGCCGGGCTTTTTGCCCTCCCTGACGACCAGCGCGGCTCCCCCCGTCCGTACGACGGTGACTTCGATGGCACGCCTCGCTGTGACATTGGTGCCTACGAGCTCTCGTGTGGGGATGGTGATGCCGACAGCGACGGGCGTGGGGACGACTGTGACAACTGCCCGGAGGACAGCAACGTCTCGCAGATCGACAGCGACCAGGACGGCCTGGGTAACGCCTGTGACAACTGTGCGCTGATTGCCAATCCCCAGCAATGGGACAACGACCAGGACGGCGTGGGCAACCCGTGTGACAACTGTCTCGACGAGGCCAACGCGAGCCAACTGGACTCAGACGCGGACGGCTTCGGCAATGCCTGCGACAACTGCCTGGCAGATTCGAACCCTCTACAGTCGGACGAAGACATGGACCAGGTGGGTGACGTCTGCGACAACTGTCCATCGGTGCACAATGCGGATCAGGCGGATACGGACTCGGATGGATTCGGCAACGCCTGCGACAACTGCCCGACAGCTGCGAACCCGACGCAGATCGACGGCGACGGCGATGGCGTCGGTAACGTCTGCGACAACTGTGTGTCGGCGAGTAACGCCGACCAGCTCGACACCGACCAGGATGGTGTCGGCAACGCGTGCGACTGTGCGCCGACTGACGAGCGCTACCCGTTCGACGGCGAGTGTCCTCTACAGTGCTCGGGATTCGATCTCCAGCAGCTGTTGTTGGCGGGAAGCGCCACCCAGGTCGAGGTGGGTGATCTCGGCTCGGTGAGAGAGTCGCTCGTCGGACGTTCCGGACCGCTCCCGCTGGTAGGTGCAGTCGAACGGGTGCGGATCTGGGCAACCCACACTCTCGGGAGCTCTGCCAACTGCCCCGAGCCGCTCGGCACCGTGGAGATCGGCTTCTACGACGCATTCAGAGGAGGAGAGCTCGTCGCGAGCGGTTCGGGAGCTCCGACCGTGGCCGCGGTCGGTCGTCTACCAGACGTATCGACGGTCGTGATCCTCCAGGTCGACGTCGATCTCGGTGGGCTCGATGTCCAGGGCGCCACCTGGATGAGCGTGGCAGCGAGCACACGAGAGGGTTGCGAATTCACTTGGCTCGGTGAGGAGGTCCCGGGTCTGCACGACGACGTCTACTACGTCGACGGACAGCCGATCACCGGTGACGGGGTAGATCTGCCGATGTGTCTCGAAACGTCCGAAATCGTGAGTGACGCCATCTTCGACGATGGCTTCGAGGCCGGCAGCATCATCTGGTCCGAGAGCACGCCCTAGAGCTCGGCCCGGAGGCTCGGGGCTTTCCAGGCTTTGGCCGAATGTCTCGGCATTGTCGCGACCTGCGACACCGCTGGAGCGATCTGCGACACGTCTCCTGAATCTTCAGGAGACTCGAGGGTGTCCTGCATTCAGAAGAAGGTCCTGTGATCTTCGGCTGTAGCGCTCTCGGTCACCCGCCTCTCGGTCTCAGAGGCAGCCCGGCGCTGGGATGTCAGCGAATTGGGCGGTTTCTGGTCGTCGAGGCTGCCTGGCATCGCTGTTGCGCTCTAGAGCCTGGTCCGCAGTCAATCGAATACCTGGACCAGGAGCTCCACATGATCATCTCTCGCTCACCTTTCACCATCGTCGCCGTCATGGGGCGGTCGTCAGCGAGGGCCTGTGTTCTCCTGAGTCTGTTGGCCCTGGTCTTGTCCTCGTCCGCGACCGGTCAGATCCTGAGCCGGCCGAACTTCGTCTTCAACTCGGACTTCAGCGACGCCGCTCAGCTCGGAGGCTGGACTGTCCAGCCTGGCGGAGAGGCAACGTTCTGGTCCGCTGACGCCGCCGATCAGCCAGGCTCGGGATCCGTCCAGATCGAGCCCGAGTCGACCGAGTTCGTGAGCGTGCTCGAGCAGTGCGTCCAGCTGCCAGCCCTGACGGCGGGGACGACGCTGAGACTGCGTGCGGCTCTCGAAGGCAATTCAGGGACCCCCTCCGATGTCAGGATTTCAGCAGTCTTCGACGGGGTCGGAAGCTGCAGCGGCGCCGTCAGCGAGACGGCAAGCTTCGAGGCCGCCGTACCCGACGACTGGACGGTCTTCGAGACCAACCACACGCTGAGTCAGGTTGCCAAAAGCGCGCTCGTGCGCATCGAAGGCCGCTCCGTCTTTCTGGTGAGCACCATACGTCTGGACGACGTCACGCTCCGATCCGTCGACTACGTGGCAACCGACATGCAGGTCACTCTCAGTACCGATCAAGCGCGAGTTGCGAACGGCGATGACTTCACTCTGAGCTGGGAGATCGAGAACGTGGGCAACGCCTGGGCCGAGGAGGTTGCGGTGGCGTTCGAGTTCCCGCCGGGACTCGATCCGGGCCCTGATCCCGACTGTTTCGGATCGTTCGACTCGGAGGGGCGCTGGGTCTTGCCGCTGCCTCTCGAACCGGTCGGCCCCAGGAGCTGTTCGAGGACCGTCACCGTGACGTCGACGATCGACGACACGCTCGACATCGTCGCTCGAGCGGTCGACCATGCTGGACAGGCGGTGCTCGTCTACTGCCCGATTCCCGGCGAGTGTTTTGGCGACATCGATCTGGTCAACAACGCTGCTCAGGTCACCATCGACGTCATCGGCAACCCGACGCCGCGGTTCACGGTCGACGTCACCAGCGATGGTCTGGATGCCAACCCCGGCGACGGCGTGTGTGCGACGACGCTCGGAACGTGTACGTTGCGAGCGGCCGTCGAAGAGAGCAACGCGCTGGCGGGAACGGATCTGGTGAGCGTGCCAGCGAGCGACACTCCGTACGTGCTCACGGACGCCTCTT
>JANQPS010000820.1 GCA_028285365.1 Thermoanaerobaculia bacterium
GGCCTATCTCCGGCTCGTCGGAGACGGCGATCCGAGCTGGCGAGGGCGCGCCCACTTCTTCGGCGCTGCGGCGCTCGCCATGAGGAGGATCCTGATCGAGAGAGCTCGGCGAGTCAGACGGATTCGACATGGCGGTGAGCTCAAACGAGTAACGCTCGACGATCAGCTTCGGCAAGGGGTTGCAGTCGACGCGCAGGCCAACGAGCTTCTCGATCTGGACCGCGCCCTCACCAAACTGGCGGAAAAAGACGCGCGCATGGCACGGGTCGTCGAGCTGCGATTCTTCGGCGGCCTGGAAGTCGAGGAAGTCGCCAAGGTTCTGGACGCTTCGAGGCGAACGGTCGAACGAGCTTGGACCGGCGCGCGAGCCTGGCTCCGTCTCGAGCTCGACCGTTCGAACGAAACGACCAGCGAGAAGACCGGCGACAGGGCCGGTGACGGGGACGGCGACCGAGCCGATGACTGACACCTGGGAAAGACTCTGGCAGACCTTTCACGAGGTCAGGGAAGCGCCCACCGATGAGCGCTCACAGACGCTCGACGAGCTCTGCGCAGGAGATGCCGAGCTCCGCTCACAGGTCGAGGCGCTGCTGCAGGCCGACGGCAAAGCGCACATCCTCGACGAGCCCGAGCGCATGCGCCTGGATCTCCTCGAAGCCGCCCAGGTCGGCGAGCACTTCGGCCGCTATACGGTCACCGGCAAGCTCGGCGAAGGCGGGATGGGCAGCGTATACGTGGCCCGCCGCCACGACGGCGAGCTGGAACAGGAGGTTGCCCTCAAGGTCCTCAGGCCTGACACCGCGACAGCGGCATCGCTGGAGCGCTTCGAGCAGGAGCGAGCAATCCTCGCCAGACTCGAGCACCCTGGGATCGCGCGAGTCCTCGACGCGGGACGCTCGGCAGACGAGGTGCCGTTCGTCGCCTTGGAACGGGTCGTCGGAGAACCCATTGATCGCTACTGCCGCAGTCGGCCCCTTCTCGAGCGGCTCGAAGTCTTTCTCCAGGTGTGTGACGCGGTGTCGTACGCCCATCGCAATCTCGTCGTCCATCGCGACCTCAAACCGAGCAACATCCTGGTCGAAGACGGGGGCACCGCAAAGCTCCTGGACTTCGGCATCGCGCGACTGATCGAGGTCGATACAGCTCCTACCGAGACCGCGGCTCGTGTCCTCACCCCTCGCTACGCCAGCCCCGAGCAGATTCGCGGAGAGGTCGTCAGCACGCTGAGCGACGTCTATTCACTCGGCGTGGTTCTCTACGAGCTGCTGACTCAGCGCTCGCCCTATTCGGGCACCGAGCAAAGCCCTCTCGACCTCATGCGCTCGATCATGGAAGAGGAGCCCGAACGTCCCAGCACAGCCCGCGATCCCACCGAGTCCGGGCAGTTCGACGAGGCTCCGGGGGGACGGCGCATCGAGGTCGATCGCGATCTCGACGCCATCGTCCTGCGCGCCATGGCCAAAGAGCCCGGACGCCGGTATTCGTCGGTCGACGAGCTCGGAGCGGACCTCAGGCGGTTTCGTGACGGCCAGCCAGTCGAGGCACGCGCCGACAGTCGCCTCTACCGGGCACAGAAGTTCGTCGCGAGGAATCGTGTCCTCGTCGGGCTTGCGTCGGCGACCGCTCTCGCCGTTCTCGCGGCGGTGATCGCTACGAGCATGCTCAGCCTCAGGCCCAGCCGATCTCTGGAACGGGAGCGGGGCGAGCGGGCGGCAGCCGAAGAAACGTCGAAGCTGTTGGTGGATCTGTTCACCCAGGCGGATCCAGGACAGGCCGACATCGGTGACGTCAGTGCGAGCGAGCTGCTCCAATCCGGAGGTGAGCGACTCCTCGCCACAGAAGGCCTCGCCCCGGCAGTAAAACACCGAGTCGTTCATGCCGCGTCCGAAGCGCTGATCAGGCTGCGCGCTCTGGACAAGGCCGAGAAGCTGATCACGGAGGGCCTGGTACCTCTCGACGACGACCTGACGCCGCTCGAACGAGCTCGCACCCAGATCATGCTGGCTGAGTTGGAGCTCGGCAGAGGAGAGTCACTGGCCGCGATCGAGCCGCTCGAGGCGACACTTGCCCTCACCACTCGTCTCGACAGCGAAGAGTCGCGTCGTCTCGCCTTCGCAGCACGCACCCGCCTCGCAAGAGCCCACTTTGCCATTGGCGAGGTGGCGAAGGCCGAGGCAGACCTCGAACAGCTGCTCGAGACTGCTGACAGCTACACGGAGCAGTTCGACACTCTGCGACAGCTCGCCGAGCTCCTGCGCGCCAAGGGTGATCTCGACCGATCGTTCGCTCTCCAGCAACAGGTCCTGGAGCTCACTTCGTCTGACGAGGGCAACCGCCTTCATCGAGCGGCCAGCAGAGTCGAGCTCGCCGAGACCCTCCTGGAGTTGGACCGCGTCGAAGAAGCTCGCGAGCTGCTGGACGGGTCGGTAGACGAGATGGTCGCCATTTTCGGTCCCGAGTCGTCGTGGCAGCCGCTGTCCAACCTCGGCATCGCACTCCATCACCTGGGCGAGTTCGACGAAGCCGAAAGGGTCTTCGCACAGGCCATCGAGAACGCGCGCCGAAACTCGGAGGAGGCGACCCTGGCCACGGTTCTCGTCAATCTGGGCTGGCTGGTGCACGACCTGGGAAGCTTCGAGGTCGCGGAAGATCACTACCTGGAGTCGCTCGACCTGAACCGTGACGCTCTCGGCTTCGACACCCCGGAGACCATCCCGGCCCTCAACAACCTCGGACTCGCTCGCCTGGATCTGGGCAGGCACGAAGAAGCCCGAGTCAGCTTCGACGAGGCTATCGACCTCATCGCTCGCTCCTACGGCGAAGACAGCGCGCCCATGGGGTACCTCTGGACCAACCTGGCACGTCTGGAGCACGAGCTCGGGTCGGTCGAGCGCGCCGAAGACCTCTACCGTCGAGCGCTAGAGCTGAGACGGCGGGTCCTTCCACCCGGACACTCGGAGCTCGGCCTCACCTTGACCGGTCTCGGGGGACTCCTGTGCGAGCTCGATCGCACTGCGGAAGGTGCCCACCTCGTCCGAGAAGCCATCGCGATCCGTGAGGCCAAACTGGCCCGGCACGACTGGCGCATCGCGCTGAGCGAAAACGAGCTGGGCATGTGCCTCTGGCGAGCGGGCCAGGTCGACGAGGCTCGTCGACTGATCCAGAACAGTGTCGATCGCGTCCTGGCGCAGCGAGGTGGAGCCGACCCGCGGGCGCGCATGGCGGTCGCCAGGCAGGCCGCTCTAGCGGCCGGGACTCCCCTGCCACGAACCGCGGACGGACTGTCCGACGTCGCGAGACCGGCGGCTGGGCGCTAGGGCAGCACGGCTTCGATCAGGGACGGGCCCGACTGGCTCAACGAGGCCTCGAGGGCCTTGTGAAACTCGTCGACAGTTTCGGCACGCCAGCCTGGGACGCCCATTCCGCGAGCCAGAGAGACCCAGTCGAGATCGGGATTGCCGAGATCGAGCATGCTCATGGCCTTGGGCCCTGGATTGTGGGCCCCAACGCGGTCGAACTCGATCTGCAGGATTGCGTACTTTCGGTTCGACAGCACGATGGTGGTGACGTCGAGCTGCTCGCGTGCCTGGGTCCAGAGTGCCTGCACGGTATACATGCCCGCACCGTCAGCCTGGAGGCTCACGACCCGACGATCCGGGCAAGCCACCGCCGCACCCACCGCACTCGGTGGCCCGTAGCCGATCGAGCCTCCAGTCAGGATCAACCAGTCGTGCGGGGGAGCGGTGCGTGATCCGAAGTAGGAGCCGGCACCACAGGTACCACCTTCGTCCACGACGACGGCCCCTTCCGGAAGGAGATGGCCAAACACCGCGCCCAGCGACCGCGGTTCGAGCGCCGACGCGCTCGGCAGCGGGGGACGCTCGAAAGGCAAGAGCTCGGGCTCGATCGAGTCCGCACCAACAGCCGCTGCCAACGCCTCGAGCGCGCCGTCGACATCGCCGCTGCGCTCGACGAGCGTGTGAAGCGCACAACCTTCGGGAGTGAGCCAGTTGGGCTTGTCCGGGTACGCGAAGAAGGTCACCGGCGGCTGCGTACTGATCAGCACGATGTGCCTGGCGTCTGCGAGCACTTCCGCAGCCTGCTCGCCAAAGTACGGCAGACGCGCCACCTCTGCGCGACCGGCGCCCCGCTCGAGTCTCGGAATGAAGGTATCCATGATCAGACGCGCGCCGGTGTGCGAGGCAATGCGACTTGCGACGCTGGTGCGATCCGCAGTCAGCGGGCCGTTGATCAGCATTACCGTCGGCTCACCGCTCTGGAGCACTCCTGCGACCTCACCGACCGCACTCTCGTCGACAGGATCGGGAGCAATGCGCGGCAACGGATCGGCAGTGGCGGTCGTCCGGTTCCAGGCAGTATCAGCCGGGAGAATCAGGCTAGCCACCTGCCCCGGCGGCGACAGAGCCGCCTGCACCGCCTCGGCTCCGTCGGCGGCGACGTCGTCGGCCGATTCGGACACCTTGACCCATCCCGAAACCGGCCGCGCCACGCCTTCGACGTCCGAGGAGAGCGGTGCGTCGTACTGGCGGTGGTAGGTCGCGTGATCACCGACGACGTTGACGACCGGAGTGCGCGCCTTCTTGGCGTTGTGCAGGTTGGCGAGCCCGTTGCCGGGTCCAGGACCGAGATGCAGCAAGGTCGCCGCCGGCAGTCCCTTCATGCGCGCGTAGCCGTCCGCGGCGCCGGTGACGACACCCTCGAACAAGCCGAGAACACAGCGCATCTGCGGATTGGTGTCGAGTGCGGCAACGAAGTGCATCTCCGACGTGCCAGGGTTTGTGAAGCAGACGTCGACGCCAGCATCGACGAACGTCTGAACCAGGCTCTCGGCACCAGTGGTTCCGTTACTGGGGTCTCGCTCTTGCGACATCCGATCTCTCCTGAGTCCAGTTGGCCGTGGCCGCGGTTGATTCGGGAGCCGCAACCCTATCCGAGCGAAATCGACCCGTCCTACGCACCCAGGTCCGTGAGCTCGGTCCCCGAGATCCGAGACTTCAGGACTGTGACCTAGAAGAGCAGCTGGACCGTGTCACCGTCGATCTCGGCGAGAGTGGAGCGCACCGCAGGCAGAATCGGCTCGGCCAGCTCTTCTCGCCAGGCATCGAGGCGGCGAGTCAGACGCTCGACCACCTCGGGATGCTGCTCTGCCACGTTTCGCGACTCGGCCGGGTCGGCCGCCAGATCGTAGAGCAGGGTGACCTGACCGTGAGGAGAGTCGTTGGGCCATCCCCCTTCGGGGGCTCTGAGGCGACCGTCTCTCCTCAGCTGGGCCAACGTCATGTTCGATCGATTCAACCTGATCAGCTTCCAGCGGGCATCCCTGGCTGCGTCGTTGGGGCCGGCCTTCCAGAAGAGCACGTCGTGCGGCGCCGTACTGATCTGTCCCGAGAGATGGGGAATGAAGTCGACGCTGTCCTCTGTCGTCACCACCTGGCCCGCCGCGGCGGTGAACGTGGCGAGCAGATCGACAGTCGAGACGACGTCACCGTAGACCGTGCCTCCGGGTAAGCGATCCGGCCAACTCACGATGAACGGCACTCGCACGCCGCCTTCGTGAAAGTAGCGCTTGAACCCGCGCAGCGGTGCGTTCGAGCACCCTCCGTGGATGTAGCCGGCACAACCGTTGTCGCTGGCAAACACCAGGAGTGTGTTGTCACGCTGCTGATGCCGCTCGAGAGCCGCTACGACTCGGCGGACGCTCTCGTCGAGCGAAGCGACCATGGCTGCGTAGACTCTCTGATGAACGCTTTCGACGTCCTGGTAGGGCTGCAGGTATTCGGCCGTGGCCTGCAGAGGAGTGTGTGGCGTCGTGTGTGAGAGGAACAGGAAAAACGGCCTGGCCGTCGGGTCCTGAGACCTGGCTTTGCCGTGTCGTTCGACAAACGCCACGGCTTCGTCGGTGAAGACGTCCGTCAGATACCGGTCGACCTTCACCTCGTCGAAACCACGAAGGACCTTGTTGCCTCTTTCTGTCGGTCCGTTCTCGCGGCGGATCGGGGCGTACTCGACGCCGGGTTTGCGCGAGTCGATGAAGATGCTGCCACCTTCCAGGACGCCGAAGTACTCCTCGAACCCGCGACTCACCGGATGATGCGGAGTCTGGTGGCCCAGGTGCCACTTGCCCACCATGCCAGTGGCGTAACCCAGAGCCTTCAGATGATCGGCGATCGTGCGCTCTTCGAGGCTCATGCCCGCCCGTGTATCGCGGCCGGCCGGGTTGAACTCCCAGCCATGTCTCTGCTG
>JANQPS010000137.1 GCA_028285365.1 Thermoanaerobaculia bacterium
CGAGAAGCCCCGCCGGAGCTCGCGGAAGACCCGGCGCGCGGGCTCGCCCCACAGGTAGTGGGGGAAGGGCGTCTCGGCGATCTCCGCGATGACCAAGTACCCGCTGTCAGCGTCAGCGGGGATGCCGAGGCTGGCGCCATGCTCCTCGCTGAGGTGGTGCTGCAGGGTGCCCGGCGGCGCGCACGCGAGCATCGCCATCAGTGTCGTGGTCTTGCCCGCGAGGCGCGGGCCGGCGGCCACGAGGAACGATCTGCGCTCTTCCGCGGCCGTAGCGAGTGTCGCGGCGATCGCCGGAGACATCGTGCGATTGCGAACCAAGTCGGCAAGCGTGAGCTGCGGCTCCCCAGTCATCGAGATGCTCCGCGTGGGGCCGTAGGAGGCCGCTACGTGGAGAAGATGCCACGTCTGGACAGGATTGTAGGACTGGCTGAGTGACCACTAGGTCGCCACTAGGTCACGGCGGCGCGCGGATAGCGAAACGCCTCCCATGGTGTCCTCGTGCATCTCCCAGTCCGCTCGACTGCAGGGCATCCCGGAGACTCCCGACGATGCCACGGGGTCATCGGTGTCGGCGAATCGCGTGGACGAGCGAAAACATGTGTTCTATCATGGCTTGGCTCGTCGAGCGGGGGTGACAGTTGCCTGACGCGGACCTCGCGGCGTGGGTCGGGGTGGTGTCCTTGGCGCTCTCTGGCCTCGCGGGTTCCTACGTCTTCTTGCACCAACGCCACGCGAGCCAGCTCACTCGCCAGCGGGAAGCATGCGCCGCGGCTCTGGCAGACGCTCTCGCTTGGATGGAGGTCCCGTATCGGGTGCGACGCCGGCCGGCCGGCAGCGCCGTTGCCCGTGCCGAGCTGGCGACGCTCATTCACGACCTCCAGCAGCGTCTTCTCTATCACCGCGCTTGGCTTGCGATAGAAGCGCCGGGGCTCGTTCGCCCCTTCGACGAGCTTCAAACAGCGGTGAGGGAGGCCGCTCTTCCAGCGGTGCGCGACGCCTGGGACGGGCCCGGCGTCGCTGCCGACGGTGAGATGAATGTCGGCGACCTTGGACTCCCTGCAGTCGATGCCGAGCGAGAGGATTTCGTTCGCGCAGCTCGTCGGGAGCTGGCCTCGTCGGTTCTACCTTGGAGGTGGAGTGGCTCTCGCGGCGGCTAGCACGCTCGTCGGTTCATCGCGGCGCGTCGATGCGCGGCTCACCGACTTCCGAAGAAGCGAGGTGGACCTCAGCGCGGACGACACCGAGCTGGGGAGGGCCATCGCCCAGCTCGTCCTTCGCGAATTCGCCGCAGAGGCGGCGCGGCATCCCCACCTGCCGGCCATCCACGCGTCTAAGAGCTTCCTTGCGGGGTCGCTTGGACGCCTCACCCAAGAGCAGCCCCTAGACGACATCGACACTTTCGTGGTGATGAACGGTGGAGGCCTTCGCTTCGCCGACGATCTGCTGAGCGTGTTCACCGTGGAGGGCACTGTCCCAAATAGCCTCGCCTCCGACCCTAGGTACAAGACCGGGAGTTGGGTGTCCGCCGAGCGTGTCGTTGCGGAGCTCAGCGTCGTCGCGGCATCGCTCGTGGAGCAGAAGAATTACATCTCTGAGTGGAGCATGGGCCCGAAGCGCAAGAACCTGCAGCTGACCGTCGCTGGCGTCAACGTCGATGTCGTGCCTGTGCTCCATGTCACCCAGCAGTTCGGCATCGACCGCTACTACCTGGCCGCTGGCCAGGGCAGCCATCAGTGGACCCCGACGAATCCGAAGGAGGACCAGAGGAGGCTCTCGTCGCTGAACCAAGAGCGAGCCGGCGAGCTTCTCGGGCTGATTCGCCTAATGAAGTGGTGGAACGCCAACCGGAACGCGGACCGCCTCAAGGGCATCCACCTGGAAGTGTTGGTGGAGGAGGCAGTGGCTGACTGGACGCCGGACCGCCCGCTCTCCTCCTTAAGGTTGCTGTTCCCCACCCTGGCCAAGAGCGTGGCGAATCCATGCCCCGACCCGACGGGGCTCGGTGTGAACCTCGACTCGAGCCTGTCGGATGCCGACAGGGCTAGCTCGCTCACGATGCTCGCGCTCGATAGCCTTCACGTGTTGGCTGCCGGGGTCGCCGCGGAGGGCGGCAACGAAGACGCTGCACTGGCCCAGCTAGCTGACGTGTTTCCGCTCTAGCCGCACCGCCCGCCCTTTCAGGGTGCTCCGAAGCAGATCAGCTTGGGCACGCCGAGCACCAGCGCCGCGGCCGCTTCACCACTGACCCCGCCACCTAGCCCACGTCGACATCAGCGAGTCGCTCGAAGTAGGCGTCGATACCGACCACTCTCACCGTACGGGCTGACCAGCCAGAGTGGGCTATTGGCGGTGAGACTCCTGTCTCCCCGACCACGCTCGCAGCCCGCGGGACCCGCTAGAGGCCGCGCAGCACCATCTCGTCGTAGCTGACGATCCCGACGACTTTGCCGTCGTCCATCACGGGCACCACCGATAGTCCGAAGCGGTCGAACAGCCGGGCACAATATCTGATGTCCAAGTTCGGATCCACGCTGACGACCGGCTTCGACATGATCTCGTAGACGTTCACCCGCTCCGGCGAGCGGTTCTTCGCCAGCACGTGCTTGGCGATGTCGGAGAGCAGAACGATGCCGTGCTCGTCGACCTCGGAGCGCTTCTTCACGATCAGTACACGGGCGCCGGTCGACTTCATCAAGGAGACGGCCTGGGCCACGGTGGCGAGCCCATCGATCTCCGTGAAGGTCGGCTGCATGATGTCGCGCGTGCGAACCGGCTCTCGCGCGTTCACAGCAGATCCTGCACTTCCTCGGTCAGGCGGCTCATCTGGTGACTGACTCCGACGGCATCCTCGACGTCGATCTGGAACGCGATGCCCGTGCCGGCCTTCCGGTCGAACTGGCCGACCCGGTTGATCTCCTCGAGGATGTACCGGCTCAGGTGCTCTTCGACCAGCATAAGCACGACGTCCCGCTGGGTCTCGAGGTCGAGCCCCAGGAAGGTCTTCGCCCGCTCGAGGCCCTCACCCCGCGCGTTGGTGATCACCGTCGCTCCGGTCGCCCCGGCCTCCCGGGATGCCGTCATCACGGCCTCGGTCGATTCGTCCTCGACGAACACGAGGATCATCTTGAAATGCATGAGGTCTCCCTTCCTTCTCGCCGATCGGTCGTCACGCTATCCGGGCATCGGGCTCCCGCTTTCGAGACCAGAGCTGCGACAGCCGCGCATACGCCATCACGGAGATGATGGGGAAGACGCTGGCGAAGGCGATGAGGCCGAAGCCGTCGATGAG
>JANQPS010000861.1 GCA_028285365.1 Thermoanaerobaculia bacterium
AAGCCGGAACCTGCAAACCGAGCCGGCATCCGTACTGGGTTTCCTGGCCAGCAATCGCAGCGCTCACATCCCCGGCGAACCGCGTCACCCGATTCTCGATGAGGTCTTGCGTCCTCAGCTCATCGATCCCGGGACCTAGGGTCACCGGACCGAAGATGGGTGCGGGACACTCGCCTCCAGGCGACAGCGGAGCTACTCGCTGAAATAGCACGCTCGACCCGCCGATGAAGTCTTCCGAGCGTCTGGCGGGCGCCGAGCAGCCATCCTCTTCCGCTCCAGCGATCAACGGAACATTGTGGGGACCGGGAATACTCCACACCATCCCACCCGACGACTCTTCGGGCTCTCCGTCTTCGATCTCCACGAAACTGTCCTCGCAAACCCTCACGGGGGCTCCAGTCAGCACGTTCTGAAACCGACACATGCCGATTGGCCCTTGGGCTTTCTCGTCGCCGTAGACAAACGCCCCGTTGGCCTCTTTGCTGACGCCTTCCCAGGCGAAACTCAAGAAGTCGATCGGCTCCGCGGGACTCCCTCCGCTAGCAGCCCAAAGGCAATCCGACTGCAGCAGTCGCTCCGCCTGCCCATCGGGCAGCACCGGCATGAGTGCGCTGAGTATCTCGACGTCGACCGGGGAGCCGTCGCGGTAGGGACCATGGCCCGGATCGGAGCCACCTTGCTCGCTCGTGAGTCCGCCCCTGTCGGCGCGCATCCGCGGATTGAAGTCCGGCGGCCCGTCGATGGCAATGGTCACGGCTCTTTCCCCGACGCAGCCAAAGGTCACGGCGAGTGCAAGGCTCGCACTGGGTACCAGGATCAGAAGCCTGACCAGCGGGTCGTGTAGATCGATCCGGGTCCACATGGTGATCTCCCTCAAGAGGCGCGGAAAAGGGTGCGTGAGACCAGCACTCCCTCCCGGAGCCTCAGACTGGTCCCACGTCTTGCGAAGAGGAACGAACAAAACCAGGACGTATCCCACAATCAAGTCCTCTCACGCTCCGACCAGACTTTCTCTGGCATCCGACCTGCGCGGGCTGAGAGGATGTGGTCTCGTCATCCGTCTCCTGCCTGGAGACTGGTGATGCACCCCGTTCTCTTCCATCTCGGCGACTTCCCGATCTCGACCTACGGCGCGCTCCTGGCTGCCGGCTTTGTGGCCGGCTCGGCCCTGGCTGCGGGTCTGGCTGGCCGCATCAACACGTCACCGGTGCGGCTCGTCGAGCTCTGCTGCTGGCTCGCGCTCGGCGGGAGTCTCGGCAGTCGCGCCTTCTTCGCCTTCCAGAACTGGGACGCCGTCGTCGCAAGGCCAGCGCTTGCTATCGAGCTCTGGAACGGCGGCGCCGTCTGGTACGGCGGGCTCATCGGAGGCGTACTCGCGCTGGCTGGCTACTGGGCCACCACCCGACGCCAGCTCGGAGCCTCGCTCTGGGATCTGGGGGACGTCGTCATCCCCGCTGTCTCACTCAGCCACCTCTTCGGAAGGCTCGGCTGCTTCTCGGCTGGCTGCTGCTGGGGACGTCATGCCGAGCTGCCCTGGGCTGTGACCTTCCCGGAGGGGAGCCGATGCGGAGTGCCAGGCGTCCCTCTACACCCTACCCAGCTCTATGAGGCGGGAGGTGAGCTCGTCGTGCTCGCCGTGCTTCTCGGCGTCTGGCAGAAACGCCGTTTCTCGGGTCAGGTCTTCTTGACCTACTTCATGGCCTATCCCGTACTGCGGCTGCTCGTCGAACCGTTTCGAGGAGACCCCATTCGCGGCCTGATTGCCGAGACACCGTTCTCGATCGCTCAGGCACTGTCGGTGGCGCTAGCGCTCTGTGCCCTCGCCGTTTACCGACATCGCAGGTCGTCGGACATCAGCGCCCGGGAGCCTCTCTAGCCCGTACCTGGCCAGCTCTTGAGGAGGTCGAAGTAGAGCGCCATCACCATCAGCAGGACGATCGCAACGAGGCCCACTTGAATGATGCGCTCCTTGAGCTGGATCGACAGATCACGCCGCAGCACACTCTCGACCGCCAGAACCGAAATCTGGCCGCCGTCGAGAATCGGGATCGGCATCATGTTCAGGATGCCGAGGTTGAGACTGATCATCGACATGAAGAACAGCAGGTCCCTGAACCCGCGCCTCGCCGCAGCCCCGCTGATCTTGGCAATCTCGATGGGCCCACCGATGGCGCTCTGGGCCGAGATCTTGCGCTCGAAGATCTTGCCGATGAACGTGAAAATCTGGATCGTCATGTCCCAGTTGTCGGCGGCACTTCGTGCAATGGCCTCTCTCGGACCAAAACGCTTGAAGTGAAACTGATCGATGTAGATGCCGACGACGCCTCGTCCTTCTTCGTTGGCCTGCGGAACGATGTCGATCTCGAAGCGACGTTCGCCGCGCTCGACCTCGAGCATCAGCGTCTCTCCGGCACGCGGCCCGACGAGCTCCTGAAAGTCCTGGACACTGCCGACCCCTCGCCCGTCGACTGCGAGCAAAGCGTCACCAAATCGCAGACCTGCGCGGTCGGCCGGCGTCCCACGCATCACTCCGGCAACCCGTGCCGGCGCAGCTGGCCTGAGGCCTGCCTCACCCAGTTCGTACTTGGGAATCGGAGTTGGCGTCACCACCGTCTCGAGCTGTTGGCCGTCGCGCAGGTAGAC
>JANQPS010000865.1 GCA_028285365.1 Thermoanaerobaculia bacterium
GACGAAGTTCCGTTTCTCTTCGACGTGCGCGCCGCCGGTCCGTTTCTGCGCGAGACGCGCCGTCTGCACTCGAGTCCGTTGCGCTCGCTCGGGTGCCGCTTCCTCGCCGCGACGGGGCTCGGTGCCCTTGGCCTCTCCTCATGGCGAGGACTGCAGACGATTCGTGGGCGGCGGCCGCGCCTGCGTCGCCTCCAGGTCTCGGTGGAGGAGTGCTGGGACTCCTGGGTGGACGACTGTTGGCGGGAGAACCGGGATCGTTACGGATTTGTCGGCGAGCGCAGCCGGCGAGTGCTGGAGGCGCTCTATCCGACAGGCGGCGAGACTGGCGCTCCGGAGTTTCGACGGATCCGGGTGTGTCGCGGCGGAAGAGACATCGGCTGGGCGGTGACCCTTCATGCTCGTCTCGAGGAGCACAACCACTTCGGATCGCTGCGCCTCGGGTCGATCGTCGACGCATTTGGCGCCCCGGAAAATGCGCACAGCGTCATCTCGGCCGCACTGGGCGATCTGCACGGACAGTGTGACCTGCTGGTGGCCAACTTCGGGCATGAGGCATGGTCGCGAGCGTGCCGCGAAGCCGGCCTCGTTTCGGGCCCCTCCAACTTCTTTCTGTTTCTGTCCAAGCCGCTGTGGGAGGCCGTGCCTGCGGCGTCGGATCTCGAGAGCGCTGCGTTTGTCACTCGAGGTGACGGCGACGGGCCGGCCAACCTCTACTGATCCGAGGGAGAGCGGCTGCAGGAACCGTCATGGCGCGCTTTACCAGTCTGATGTACCACAATCTCTCGGCTTCGCCGTCATCACCTTATGACGTGAGCCCCGAGGTCTTCGAGAGTCAATTGGACTGGCTGCTGGGTGAAGGTTTCGTGGTGGAGGACTTTGCTGGCCTGGCCGACCGCCTGGCGATCGACGGCAAGATCCACGGCATGGTGGACGGCAAGAGTGTCGCTGCGCAGCCGATTCCCGATCGATACGTCGTGCTCGGCTTCGATGACGGGCATCGCAGCAACCTCGAAGCCTCCGAGATCCTCGAGGCGCGGGGCCTGAAGGCGACGTTCTTCTGCTCCCGTGACGTGAGTCGTCGCGACGAGTTCCTCGACGAGAGCGGCATCCGCGAGCTGGCATCGAGCATGACTGTGGGCAGTCACGGTGCCACCCACCGTGCTCTGACCAAGATGCCATTCGAGGAGGCGCGGCGAGAGCTCGAGGAAAACCGTGAATGGTTGCAGGACGTCCTTGGCAGCCCAGTCCCCTTCTTCAGCGCGCCGTTTGGTGAGCTCGATCGCCGACTCCTGGCCGCCTGCATCGATGAGGGGCACGAGCTGATCGGGGATTCGATGGAGTGGCGCAACGACCCTGTGACCGTGGTAGAGACCCGACTCGTTCACCGGATCATGATCAGCGGTGCGGGGAGCAGGGCCGATCAACGACGACGATTCCGCCTCGCGGCGTCGGTCAGCTCGCCTTACTTTCTCAAGAGGCGGGCGCGCTACGAGATAGCTCGCTTGACGAGGCGAATGCTCTCGGAGAAGCAGATCCTGCGGCTTGCCCGGCTCAAACGTCGCGTGTTGTCTTGATCCCGTCTCGAGAGCGCTCGGTGACGTCCGCGCTCCCGGTCTAACCTTCGAGCTCGCGACTCAGCCAAGCGCGGGCGAAGCGCAAGTCGCGATCGACGGTTGCCTTCGAGATCTCCAAAGTCTCGGCGATCTCCGTGTAGCTGAGACCTCCGAAGTAGAGGAGCTCGAGCACCTGACTCGGACGCTCCTCCTGTTTTCGCAACCTCTCGAGAGCCTGGTCGAGAGCCATCAGGTCGAGGTCGGGTCGCGCCTGCGCATCGGCGTCGACCAGCGAAACCCTCAGACCCCCGTCGCGCTTTCCGGCTAGTCGCTGGCGCGCGTGGTCGACGAGCACGCGCCGCATGACTCGGGCCGACATGTTGAGAAAGTGCGCGCGGTCTTGCCACGAGAGCTCGAGGTCCACCAGGCGGTCGAAGGCTTCGTGTACGAGGGCGGTGGGTTGCAGGGTGTGCTCTCGCCGCTCGTTCTTCATCTTTGCCCTGGCGAGTCTCCGAAGCTCGTCGTAGACCAGCGGTGTCAGATGCTCGAGGGCATCTCGGTCGCCTTCCTGCCAACGCCTCAACAGCAGCGTCACGTCGGTCTGGGCGTCGCTGGCGTGGTGGCCAGGCGCCTGTGATGTGTCGCTCATGACGGGATCTCTCTACCTTTGGTGTCGCTTCTCAGCAGGAGCGGAAAAAGACTTCGGCGACCGATGAGGTTCGACTCCGACTTCTTCCGCCTCCCCGCAGGAACCCGGCCTTTGGCCCACGACCTGCGGGAGGTGACACGTGACGACACGGCATGGATGGCTTGGATGGTTTGGCAGAGACAGTTGGACGCGCCCAAGAGCAAGGCGCTACGTCATCGTGGCGGTGGGGCTTTTCCTGGTCCAGTGGGGACTTGTGACGCGAGCCGTAGTCGCTGGCACGACTTCGGGAGATCGAGAGAGTCAGTCGCTCGTCCCTCTCCTGTCTCCCAACCTGAGCCTCGTCGAACAAGACGCGGTGACGGCGGCGTTCCATGACGCGGTGAGACGAATCGACGAATATAGCTCCTGCCGGGCACTCTTCGATGATCTGGTCGTCGACGGAAGGAGAGCGCTTGCCAAGAGCTTCTACGAGCCAGCAGCCGAGCCTCGAGTCAAGTTGCTCTGCAACCGCTACAGAGCCGCGGCCATCTCGGTCGTCAATGGCGACCGGGTGTTCTTGTGCCGCCGGTTCAACCGCTTGACCCCCACCGGCAAGGTGGCCGTGCTGATTCACGAGGCTCTCCATGGAGCCGGACTTTCCGAAGCGCCCCTCGATCCCGAAGCCCAAACGGCCGCAGAGATCACGAGTATGGTGAAGCTCGCGTGCTCGATCTCGCGTCGCTAGGGATTCTGGACGTCGTGCCGCAGGTTCCCGGGGCAGTGGTCGACAGCCCGATACCGCCGAAATGCTAGCGCGTTTCGGGCAGCGGCTTCCCGAGCGCCTCGGCCTCCAACAACCGGGCTCCGCGGAGCACGTTCTCCATGGCGTAGTTGCCCTCGTGGCAGGCGTACTCGTAGACGCGGTCGTCGCTGGCGCGCCAGACGTACTCACCGGTCCAGGGTGCCGACCAGACCTCCGGGTCCGTCACCGTGAAGCGGTAGATGACGTCGCCCCCTGGCACCTTGGTAAAGCGCTCGACGACGTGCTTCTTGGACGAGCCACCACCGCGGAAGCCCTCCTGCGGAAGGAAGTTGGTCGTGTCGACCACGAGGGTGTCGCCGTCCCACCAGCCAATCGAGTCCCCGAGCCAACGCAAGTCTTCGGGACCAGTGTGCTTCGAGTTCATGCGCACGATGCGCGCGTCGTGGACCATCTCGAGCATGATGACCACGTGGTCTTCCGTCTGCACGATGCGTTTGAAGTTGTTGTAGAGCGCGGGCAGAGTCGGTGCCACACCGGTAAAACCCAGGATGCAGCGTTCCCTCAGCGGTAGGGACTCCGGTCCGTCATAAGGTCCCGGACCGTCCATCTCGACCCACCAGGCGGTCCCGTCGTTGGGTCGGGCGAGGCTCGCGAGCAGCTCCATCTGGCGCTTCTGCGCCGCTGGAGTCATCGCCGGCATGCGACCGTTGGGCGGGTCGACCAGGATCGAGGTCGGCATCTTGCCGTCGATGACCATGGCCTCGGTGCCGCGGTCCATCCAGAACAGGTTGTAAGCGCCCACGTTGCCAGCGCCGAACTCGTTGCCACCGGTCGCGGTTTCTTCGAGTCCCACGACCTTCGCTCCACCCACCGGCGGTGCTTCGAAGTTCGTGTCTCGCTGGGCGGCGCCCTTCTCTTGCAGGCTGCGCTCACGATCGGCGATCGCCTTCGCCTCTTCAGGAGTCAGGTAGGCCTTGTCGCCGAACTGTGGCGGACGCTCGAGCGGCGTGAGCGTCGCTGCGTCGTAGGTGCCCGTCAGATCCGGCTTGCCGGACGGCATACGCGGGATGGGATCACCCTGCGGCCCGCTTTGCGACAGGAGTGGCGCAGCAAGAGAAAGGGTGGAGGCGGCAACCAGGAGAAGGCACGCGGCTCGCTTCATCGTCCAGGACCTCTGTGTTTGGAATCGGTGTGTCCAAGATATCAAGCGGCCGCGGAGCCTGTGGTTCACGGTCGCTCGAGTCGAAGGCCGAAGCGTCGCAACGTTCCGAACCGCAAGGGTCCAGAACGCGAAGAAGCCGGGATGACCGGGGCGGTGGCCCAGGGATCATCCCGGCGATCGTCGGAAAACGGAGCTTCGGCGTGAAGGACCCGAGGCCCTTCACGCACTCATCGCAAGTCTCAACGTCCGCCGAAGTAGTACCGCAGACCGACCTGTATTTCCCGACCCGGGAAGAAGTCCACCGGGACACCAAAGTCGGGGCCGGACACCGAGTTGACGTTGGCGACGTTGTCTTCGTTGGTGACGTTGAAGACGTCGACGAGGATGTTGATCTCGTCGCCGTTGGGTAGTGCAAACGGCTTCTCGAGCCTGACGTCGAGGCTGATGAAGTCGTCGACGCGCAGGCTGTTGCGCTCGATGCTCAGGTCGCGCTGATCGACGAGGCCGTCACCATCGGTGTCGACGATGCCGCGGGGTGAAAAGGCGTTGCCGTCGCGGTAGAACAGCACGCCGCTCAGCCGGAAGTCGAGCGGCAGCAGCGTGGTGATACTGCCGACGAAGATACTGGGCACCGACAGATTGGAGTCGCCGAAGTCGAGATCCGGATTGTTGTTGTTGCTGAAACCGGAGCCCACCTCGCCGGTCAGGAGATTGTCCTGGTTGTCGGAGTAGGTGTAGGCGGCGGTGAAACCGAAGCGGCCGGTGAACGGCCGGCGCAGACTCAAGGTGAAGCCGTCGTAGTCGATCTCACCCTCGTAGGTCACGGCGTTCTGGAACGGGCCACCGTCGGTGGTCTGCCCGAAGCCCGATTCACCCGGCTGAGCGTTGACGAGATTGACGATACGCCGCGTGAGCAGATCGTCGGTGCGTCGATAGACGTAGCTCGCCGTGACGACGTAGTTGTCGGCGAACTGATGCTCGACAGAGAGTGTCGCTGCGACGGTTTCTGGTGTCTGGTCTTCCGAGAACACCGAGACGCTCCTCCCCGTCGAGATGGGGCCGCGAGGGAAGAAGGACAGCACCCGATCTCCGAGGACCGAGCCGCCCGGAACGTCGTAGAAGTCCCAGATCGTCCCGGGGTAGGTCTGCTGGAGCAACGCGAGCGCTTCGCCCGGTGACAAGCCGCTGAGCTGCTGGATGTTGTCGGCGGTGATGGTCGGCGGGTTGTTGGGGTCGCTGACCGAAATGCCGAAGAGGTTGTAGAGGTGCAGCGGATCGTTGCGTAGATCGTCGGCGAACTGCAGGTAGAGCGGGTTTTCGGCCGGAGTACGACCGCCGCCACCGGTCGGGAAACCCGACGTGATGACCAGGTCGATCAGCGACTCGCTGTAGACGAAGCCCAACCGCGGCAGAGCCACGTCGAAGGCGTTCTTGGTGAAGATGCCGCCCTTCTCGGGCACGGTGGCCGCGGCGATCAGAGCGTTCTGGTCGTAGAAGATGCCGGCACTGCCCTTGACGATGGTCTTGCTGTCACCGCGGGTATCCCACGTGAATCCGAAGCGCGGTGCGAAGTTGTCGTCGTCATCGCCAAACAGACTGGCGCGGTCCCAGCGCAATCCCAGATCGACGGCAAAGCGTTCGTTGACCTGCCACTTGTCCTGAATGAAGACACCAACGTCTTCGTTCGAGATGTCGAGGTCGAGTCGGCCGTCGGGGTTGGCCGAGAGATTGAAGAACCGGGCCGCAGCCTGCTCGAAGCCGAAGCGGCTGAAGTGGTCTTCCATGATGTCGGACTGGTTGGGGAAGAGGAACGCGGCCGAGTACTCGACGTCGTTCCAGACTTCGTTGAAGCCGTCGAGAGTCGTGTCGATGTAGTCGTAGCCGATCTTGAGCTCGTGCTGACCATCGGCCAGGAGTCGCGTGTAGCTCTGGGAGAGCTGGAGTCGCTCGGTGTCGCGGAGCTGACGTCCACCCACCGGTGCGCCGGTCTGGACAAAGCCGCTCCGGAAGAGGAGGAGGGCGGTTTCACCGCGGTCCTGCCGGTCGAGGTTGTTGCCGATCTGGCCATCGAGGAACTTGAGGTTGCTGTCCAGGAAGGCGTTCGTGTCGATGACCCAGGTGTTGCGTAGCGCGAGGCTGTCGCTCTCTTGATTGCGCGTACGGGCCCCCGATGGGAGGACCAGCGAGCCGGCGATGCCACTGGGAATCTCGCCGAGGGCTTCGTCGTCGGTGTTGTTGTAGGAGAGGCTGAAGCGCAAGGCGTCGCTGGTCACGTAGTCGACCTTGCCCAGGATGGTGAAGCCGTCGGACTCGGGACCGGCGTCGAAGTCTTCGCCGCCACCCGGTGTGGCTAGTCCACTGGCGACCCAGGGTTGGAGCCGCGAGAAGTCGATGTTGCGGCCGCGAGCCTCGTCGAGCTGCTCGGCGCTCAGGAAGATGAACGCTTTGTCCCGCTTGAGGGGTCCACCGAGGGAGGCGCCGTACTGGTCGCGCTCGAGCTGGGCTGGATCCTGGCCGGAAATGTTCGAGGAGTCGAACGAGTCGTCCCTCACGAAGTAGAAGGCGCTGCCACGCCAGCGGTTCGTGCCGGAACGCGTCACGACGTTGACGATGCCACCCTGCGAGCGTCCGAACTGGGCTTCGTAGCCGCTCGTGATGATCTCGAACTCCTGAATGGCATCTTGCGAGTAGCGCTGGAAGGCACCCCCGTCGAGCGGGTCGTAGTTGTCGGTGCCGTCGACTACGAAGCCGGTCGAGGAGGGGCGCTCGCCAAAAATGGAGAACTGCTGGTCGTTGACCGCCGAAGGCCGCGGCTTGACGCCCGGTGCGAGGTTGACGAGGTCTTCGAAGTCGCGTCCGTTGAGCGGCAGATTCTCGATGCTCTCTGCATCGATACGAGTTGCGAGCTCGGAGCGGGTGACCTCGATGGCCGCGACCGTCGAGGTCACGACCACGGTCTCGCTCACGGTCTCGAGTCTCAGGGTCCAGTCGACAGAAACGGTTTCGTTGATGCCGACCCGGACCGACGGGTTGGTCTCGGTAGCGAAACCTTGCAGCTCGACCGAAACCTCGTAGTCGCCAGGAGAGAGCTGGCCGATGCGATAGCGGCCGTTGGAGTCCGTGATCGACACCGCGCTCTCTCGTTGAAGAGCCTCACCTTTGACGGTCACCGTTGCCCCCGGCAGCATGTCACCGTTTGCGTCGCGAACAGTGCCGGTGAGCCTCCCGCGCACCTGGGCGCTCAACGGAAGTTGGGAGACTGAGAGCAGCAGCAGAGCCACTGCCAGCCAACGGATCGGGCGGTGGTGAGTTCTCATTCGGGGCTCCTTGTGGTCGGGCGAGGCGAAGGGGATGCCTGCCCGGGCATGTGAGGCGTACTCATGAGTCTACGCCTCGAGCAGCACGTGGCAGTGCTCACGCGGGCTGCTCGGTTCGTACCGGTTTGCGAGTGGGCATGAACGCAATGTCTAGACGGCTTCGTCTCGTGACGAAGTCGGCGCCTGGGAATCTCGGATCTCCTAGTGATCGACGTAGCGCGAAGCTCAGGGTTGCATCTCTGATTTGAGCTGATGTCATCATCATAGTCCGATGACGTCTCCAAGGGTTTCTCCTGATGCCGACTGACGGATCGTTTGCCGACATTCGGCCCGGCAGCGCCGGATCGCTCGAAGACGTCGAAGGCCTGTTGGTCGGCCACGACACGTTGAGCCAGCGCCTCACCGGATGCAGCGTCGTGATCTGTCCTGAGGGTGCGGTCGGTGGTGTGGCTCAGCCAGGCGGTGCCCCCGGGTCGCGCGAGATCGCTCTGCTCGACCCGATCAACACCGTCGATTCGGTACACGCCGTCGTCCTCTCCGGTGGCAGCGCATTTGGGCTCGACGCGGCCTCCGGTGTGGTTGGTGAGCTCGAGGCCAGGGGTTTCGGGTTTCCGGTAGGAGGTGGCGTCGTGCCGATCGTGGTGGGAGCAGTCCTCTACGACCTCGCGTTTGGCTCGGAGGCGGCCGAAGCTGCTGCGGGACAAGACGCCGTCAGGCCGGATGCTGCCAGCGGTGCGCGGGCGGCTCGGAGAGCTCTCGACGACAAAAGGCGCGTGGTTCTGGAAGGCTGTGTCGGCGCAGGCGCGGGCGCGACGGTCGGCAAGCTGCTGGGACCTGCGCGTGCGATGAAGGGTGGCC